>JAIRJR010000383.1 GCA_031260575.1 Tannerella sp. | reverse complement strand
TCTATCATAGTTGAATATATCGGTATAATAGCTCACTTCGGAAACCGCGCTGTGTTCGAAACTTCTTATATATTTTCCATATAAGTCATATACAAAGATTTTTCTTTTTCCTACGTCATTGACAAACATTTCTCGGTTTTCTTCATCCAAGGTAATATTATAAATCCTAGTATACTCTTCGCCACCTTGTCCTTTACGGTTTATCTTTCTTAATGTTTTCCCAAATCTGTTATAAACAAAAATATCCCCATCATGATTTCTATTTATTACTAATATGATTTCCTTGCCAATATCCTTCACAACTCCTTGATTAAGAAAGTCGTCATTCGTATCCAACGCGATGTATTCCACATCCATAAAATCCTGAAGAATCAATTCCTTTTTTGGATATTTTTTTGTGATATCAACTGTGATGAAAGCATCAATATCAGCATCAACAACCTCAATACTTCCAATATTGTCTCCTGATTTTCTGTTTCCTCCACATCCTGTAATTAAAAGGATGATAATTACTGAAAAAAAGGTTGCTTTTTTCATTTTTTTATACTTAGTTTGGATTTACAGCACTTTACTAAACTCAATGAAACGAATACCATCTATTTTTTGTTGGAAAGAATCAATACTGATTAAACGATTTGGAAATAAACTCCATGACCAAAGGCAATTCCATTCGCCAGTAAGTCCAGGTATGCCCGCCGTCTTTGATACGAAATTCGTGCGGTATCTCTTTTTGGCGGAAAAGGATGTGCATGCGGGCGTTTCCTTCGTACAGGAAATCATCATCTCCGCAACTGACATACCAACGTATCGATTTGATCCGCCTCATTTCTTCTTCCGAAGCGTTATTGATCAAACTTTCGATGCTGTGGCGATAGAAATAATCCTCTATTTGTTTATCTGTGGCGCCTGCTGCAGGATTATTTTTATTGCTTCTCAGCCTTTGTTTGTATTGTTCGACATCATCCCAATTGCCTGTCGAAGCGCTCAACGGACAAGCGGCTGCAAATAATTCCGGATGATGCAAGGCATAAAAAATAGTTCCTCCACCTCCCATCGACAAACCTGCAACAGCACGGTAACGACGGTCGGTACGTACGCGGTAGGTCTTTTCGATATGCGGAATCAATTCCTTGAAAAAGAAATCTTCGTAATTGAAATTCCCTTGTGCAACATTGAAATACCCTCGCGTTCCCGTATTGGCATCGGGCATTACAATAATCATCCGGGCAGCGATTCCATCGGCAATTGCCTTATCGGCAATATGTTGTACTTGACCAAACTGCACCCATCCGGTATGGTCGTCGCCCGATCCATGCAGCAAATACAAAACCGGATAGGACTGGTCGCTTTCATTATACCCCGGCGGTAAATAGATTGAATACTTGCGATCCATTTTCAGGATCTCACTTTTTACGGTTTTGGTCTCATAAACGAGGCCGCCCTGTGCATGCACCATCGAAATGGTAAAACACATGAAAACAACAACAATCATTAATTTTTTCATCGTACATTATCTATTATTGGTAAAACGTCCTTTTTTGCCGTAAAAATATTACTTTTTTTGATGAAAGGAGAGATTTTGATTCGTTTTTTTTATCTTTGTCTTTTTTTAAAGCGATGAACGGTTCGGAAAAACTCTACCAACTACTTGATGATTTGAATGTTTCATTCGAATATCTTGAGCATCCCGAGGCTCCTACGATTGAAATCGCCCGTCAATACTGGAAGGGGCATGATGCAAAGCATTGTAAAAACTTGTTTTTCCGCAATCATAAAGGCAACAGGCATTATTTAGTGATTCTGGATTGCGACTGCGACATGGATATTCACGGTATCGAAAAAATGTTGAATCAAGGGAAATTGAGTTTCGCTTCCGAACAGCGGATGATGAAATACTTAGGCGTCACACCCGGTTCGGTAAGCCCTTTCGGATTGATCAACGACCACGAAAACCATGTCCATGTTTTCTTGGACAAGAACCTGCAACAAGCGCAACGGTTAAGCTTCCACCCTTGTGTCAATACAGCTTCACTGATGATTTCAAAAGATGATTTTATCCGGTTTATTGATCATACAGAAAACCGGTACGAGTGGATCGGGGTGTATTAAAATATTTTTTTATGAAACATATATCTCAACTTTTTAATTTATTATGTGTAACAATCCTTGTTCTATGGAAATGAAAGGTAAAATAATGGGTTTGTGGCTGGCCGCAATCATATCCGCAACACAGACCGTAAATGCACAACGTATTTTGACCTACGGGGAATACATCAAAAACGTACGTGAAAAAAACATCGAATATATCGTTGAGAAGTACAATGTGTCTATCGCCGAAGCCAATACGCAGGCGGCAAAAGTTTTCCCCGACCCTGAATTTTCATTTAGTTATGAGAACAATCAGGACCGAACGATACAAATGGGACAGGCATATTCCGCCGAACTCGGTTACACATTGGAACTTGGCGGAAAACGCCGTGCCAGGGTAGCAGTGGCACACAGCGAACAGCAAGTGACCGAAGCATTGGTCGAGCATTTTTTTCGCAACCTCCGTGCAGATGCCACACTCTGTTATTTAGAGACATTAAAACAGAAACAATTGACCGGTTTGGCCCTATCGACCTGCGAAAGCATGAAGGAATTGGCGCGTAGTGACAGTTTGCGTTATGCACTTGGGGAAATATCCGAAGTAGATGCCATGCAAACCCGCTTAGAGGCCAACACGATGATGACTGTTTATTATCAAACAGAGGTCGGGTATAAAAATATGCTGGCAGATTTGGTGGTCTTCGAGGGGGGCGCAACAAATACAGGGACGATGCCTGTTTCGAATAGCCTCAACGACCATACAACATCTCTACAAGGTGAATTACGTCTAATAATTCGCAGCTATCAATTGCAAAATTTGATTGAACTTGCACAAGATAACCGAGCTGATTTACAGGCGGCGGTTCGCGGGCGCGACCTTTCTGCCGCCAATGTTAGACTTGCCAAAGCCAACCGGATCATTGACTTGGGACTGAATGTGGGATTTGCACA
>JAIRJR010000377.1 GCA_031260575.1 Tannerella sp. | reverse complement strand
GTACAAGTCAGCATATTTGGCATCGTGATAAGCCATATTCAATTTATATTGGAAAAACATCAATGCGCACGAAGAACAAGCCTCACAATAGGCATTATGGCTTAAAGAGTAGTTGTCGCCAAAGCCTTCGGAAGTATCACCACTGCCAACCCCGCCTGTTACGTAATATTTTTTATTGATCATATTATCCCATATTGACATGGTAGCGCTTTGGTAATAGGGGTCTTTTGTTTCCACTGCTATGTCGGACATGGCTGAATATTGATAGACTGCCCGAACGGCATGCCCTACCGCTTCATATTGTTGTTGAACCGGAACGTGCGATTGGTCGTAGGAACTTCCGTCTTTTCGGCTGTCTAACAGGAATTTTGCCAAAGCAATATAACGGTCGCCTTTACCACTGCCTTCCATGTCGTTCACAAAACGCCCAAACCGGACTAAAGCCATTTCCATTCCCTGATGTCCGTCAAACCATTCGATTTGTCCCGGATTAGGGCCAATATTCGTCGCCCAGCAATCCGCTAATTTCTTAGCTGCATTGTAAAGGCGCAAATCAGTTCCATTGGTCAGGGTGTAATGATTTATGGCCGATTCAATAAAATATCCGGCGACATAACCTTCGTGATCAGAACGGTTTCTTTCATTCCACCGGCTTGTCCACCGGCTTGTGTCGCGTAGTGTATAGGCAGTCTGCAGGTAACCATCAGGTTCCTGTGCGGATAGGACAATCGGAATCCATTTTTCGAGCGCTTTCTTCATTTTTTCCTGTGCGGCAAGGATTTCACGATCTCCTTTTGCATCAATCATCAATGCAATACAGATCGATTCAATGGTTTGATGAACCCAGGCATTGGCAAACACAAAACCTTTGTGACGTTCGAAGGGCAAACCTCTCAGCGCTTTTGCGGCTTCGATGAAGTTATCAAGGCCTCCGGGTCCTAAAGTCAGATTCGTCCTTTCACATTGGTCGATACACCAGGGTATCCAATTGACGATCATCGCCTTTGCCCTATCATTCCAAAGGGGGCTGTCAATCGAATATTTCTTGGTATACACCACTTCGAGACGGTCTTCAGCGGGAGGTTCAACGACTTTTACAATCAAATTGGAAGTCACCCGGTAATGCCCCTTTACCGCAAGGAAAGAAAGATTATATTCGCCTGTTTGAGAGAAAGTTGCTGTCGTGTTGAGAGAGTCTTTGCCGGCAAACGTTACGGTTCCGGGTCCCGACACTTTTGTCCACCTTGTCTGTTGGATTGGTGCAACCGATTTGATGGAAGCGGTCAGGTATGTTTGAGTGCCCAGCATAACGGTTCTGTCACCGTTGGTCGCTACGATCGGAGGCAGATTCCTTGAATTGGGCGATTGGTTCACTTTCCATTCCAGTAAAGACTGCCTAAGCTGCCGGGCTGAATCAATTTCAAGCCTTAACTTTGTTGTTTCCACTTCATCAAAAGTGGTTTTGTTGTATTGGGCATTCGAAAAGTTTAATCCTTGCGGGTTTTTGACCGGAACAAAATGATTGCCATCCCAGTAAGTCAACCGATAAGCCTGCGGAAGCGCCAATGTCCCTTCCCAATCCCACCAAAACACTTCAATTTCGCCGGTTCTGACCGGTTGTGTCCATTCATATTCAACATATTGGTTTTGCAACGGAGCAGGGGTTTGATCCGGTCTTATTCTGACAGGCCCTGTCCGGATGTTGGTTATCCCATCGTTTAATGATGTGGTAACACTACTCGACCCGTTGGTTTGAGAAATTTTCCCTACCGCCACCACCGACATATTTAAGCCGGTATCCCTTGAGTCGGTTTTACATTGTGAAAATGTGAACATGGCTATGATAGCAAATGCGCTAAGTATTAAATACGTTGATTTCATGAGAAAATATATTAATGTAGCGGATAATAAAATAGAATTAAATTTCAATATGAATGGCAAAGGTAATACATTTTTTTGAAAAACAAGATTTTCGTAATTGGCAAAATATTTTCTTATTTCAAAAAAAAAACGTTTCTTTGTGAACTTTTTAGAAAAACTATGTCACAATTATTTCCAAATAATCTACCTTACAAGGTAGCGAATATGGGCTTGGCTGATTTCGGTCGAAAAGAAATCGAAATTGCCGAACACGAAATGCCCGGCTTGATGGCGCTTCGCCAAAAATATGCAGGCCAACACCCCTTAAAAGGCGCCCGTATCACCGGTTCGCTGCACATGACCATTCAGACTGCCGTGTTGATTGAAACATTGGTCAGTCTGGGCGCCGATGTGCGTTGGGCAAGTTGTAATATCTTTTCGACGCAAGATCATGCAGCAGCAGCTATTGCGGCAACAGACATCCCTGTATTTGCATGGAAAGGCGAAACGCTCGAAGAATATTGGTGGTGTACCGATCAGGCGTTGCGTTTTCCGGAAGGGTTGGGGCCAAATTTGATTGTTGATGATGGAGGTGATGCCTCGTTGTTATTCCATTGGGGATACAAGGCTGAAAATGATCCGGCTACTATCGAACGTCAGGGCGGTAATCACGAAGAACAGGTTATTCTGCATCTGTTAAGGGATATCCTGAAAGAAGATCCGCAACGCTGGCATCGTATGGTATCGGACATGAAAGGGGTTTCGGAAGAGACTACCACAGGTGTCCACCGTTTGTATCAGATGTTTGAACGTGGTGAATTGCTTGTTCCGGCCATCAATGTGAATGATTCGGTGACGAAGTCAAAATTCGACAATCTGTATGGTTGTCGCGAATCGTTGGCCGACGGCATCAAACGGGCAACCGATGTGATGATTGCCGGCAAGGTTGTGGTGGTTGCCGGTTATGGTGATGTCGGCAAGGGCTGCGCCCATTCGATGCGCTCGTACGGCGCCCGCGTATTGGTCACCGAAATCGACCCGATTTGCGCCTTACAGGCTGCCATGGAAGGATTTGAAGTGACAACGATGGAAGAGGCGGTGAAAGAAGGCAATATCTTTGTCACGACCACAGGTAACCGCGATATCATCACCATCGAACATATTCAAGCCATGCGCGACCAGGCCATTATCTGCAACATAGGCCATTTCGACAATGAAATACAGGTCGGCAAGTTGGTCGGTTATCCGGGTATTCAGCACGTCAATATCAAACCACAGGTTGATAAATATACATTCCCCGGAGGCCATTCGGTTTTCCTTTTAGCCGAAGGCCGTTTGGTCAACTTGGGTTGTGCAACCGGACATCCTTCGTTTGTGATGAGCAATTCGTTTACCAACCAGATATTGGCGCAAATCGACTTGTGGCAAAAGGATTATCAAATCGGCGTCTACCGCCTGCCCAAATACTTGGATGAAGAAGTCGCCCGTTTGCACCTCGAACACATCGGTGTCAAACTGACAAAATTAACCCAAGCACAAGCCGATTATATCGGCGTCTCCGTCAATGGCCCCTATAAGCCGGAGCATTACCGGTATTAACATTCGTGTGTGGCGGCAATGCAATTGCCGCCTTCTTTCATTTTTTCAATATCCTTACATATCCCTCTTTTTCCAAGATTGAGAAAAACCGATGGATATCTTCAATTGCCGGTGTCCGGTCGTATTGTGCGATCATCATTTTCTGAATGTCGAGTACGGAGTTGTTGCCTGAATTAGCCATCCGGGCAATGTCGGCTGTGTTGCTCAGATTACGAAGATCGCTTCTCTGTTCTGCGGTCAATGATTCCATCATTTTGTTTAAAGCGCCGTAACGCATTTCCTTGGGTTTGGAAGTCTGTACGGGGTACGTTTTAGAAGCAGCCAACTCGGCAGGCGATAAAGAGATTTTCAGGGATTTACCTAATCGTCCTTCTGCAAAAAGTTTTAATCCTTCGATGACATTTGCGGTAGCTTTGTCGATTGAAGCATTTCCTTTGTTCATGTAATCGCTAATCTTTTTGCTGCCGGGTACAAGTTCCTGAATGGTCGCCAATGTGTTTTTTTCATTCTTTGCATGGCCTTCGATGGCAAAAACGGCATTGCGCCATGCGGCTTCCACATCATCTGCATTGGCAATCATATCGTTATACTTAACTTGATAGAAACCGAGCCGTTTGTTTGAATTAGCCAATACCTCCGCCCCTATGCGCATCGCTTCATCTTCGCCTGCAGTAGCAATGGTATAAGCTATTGCGGCCGATAGGACTGTTGCCCGTTTGAGTTGCGTCGCATCCAATTTGTCTACACGGTCTTCGGAAGTGTGATAATACTGGTCGGGCCAGGTAATCATCATAATTCCGGGGACTTGAATCCCCCAGTCGTTGAATACTTCATGGTCGGATGCGCCGTAATGTTCGCTGATGGAATAAGAAAAGTTATCGTCTGTTCCGGTAGGTGCGATCACAGGTTTAGGGTAAATGGCGCCCCTGCCCGGAGCCAACATGGCGCTGCGGTTGGTCTCTCCCATGTAGATAAAGAAATTTTCGGCTATATCGTTTACATAGTGAGGATTACCATACGTTGTGCGGTGCATTACATAGTATGAATTGTTGTCGTTCAGGTTGATACCTACCATGTCTAAATTGATATTACACAATGCTGTTTCCATAATGTCCTTATTGTTCGAAGCCCAAGGACCGGTAGCCGAAAACTCGTCGCCCCAAACAAAGTGCATGGTACGTTTGGGACGTTCAATCAAACCCCTGTCGATAAGCGTTTTGAGTGTGCGTGCCACTTCGAGGATCACGGCGCAACCCGAAGCATCGTCGTTAGCGCCCAATTTATTGTATCCTTCGAAAAGATGTGCGGAGAAGACAATGGAGCCGGCATTCGGATCGCTCCCTTTGATCGCACAGTAAGGCGCCTGAATATCGAATTGAACGCGATTGGATTGAACCTTTGCCTGCACTTTTATGTTTTCACCACTGATCAGGCGCGATTTTAGTAAATAACCCTGGCGTGGGGAGATATTGAATCCGAACAGGGGTTTTGCAGCTCCGGCGCTTTGTGCGCCTCTGCGCGCCCCGATACCGGCATTGGGAATCTGAAGCGGGTCGTACAGGGGACGGGGCGAATTGAACGACACGACCCCCAAACCTCCGTTTGCCTGTGCATACATGTGTCCCGTATTTACAGGAGCATCTGTCAGAACAATCTTGCCCTTTACGTCAGCATTGGTCTGCGACATTCTCATATTTTCCATCGCGACCCACACAAATTCCGCTTCCACATCGGTATTCTCGCTTCCCGAAGCAAGCACCGGAACCAATTCGTCGTAGTCGGCAATTTTTTGAATGGTGGGCGATACTTCCCATAGCGATGCACTGATACCGTTCCAAGTGTCGGCTTTGGCTACATTTTCCAATCTGATATCATCCAAACCGTATGCTTTTATCATTTTCATGATATAGCTAATCTCGTGTAATGTACCTTTATATTCAAAATCCGTACGGTTTCTTTCGTACGAAGCCATATCCATGATCGAACGCAGAGCTTGTTCGCCGGACGCTTCGCCTACTATGTAATCGTACGTTTTTTCAGGCATGATAACCCACGGTTTAGCAGTGTTTATCTGAGCCTGAACCGTGTTGGCAAAAGCCAAAATCATCAGCAGCAGAATCGTTTTTTTCATAATCCAAATCAGTTATTAATACATCATGTTATTTGACGACAAAAATAGACGAAATTATTTGATTTCAAGCATAGGGATTGAAAAAAAAACCGCAAAAAAATGAAAAGGATTATATCTCAAAGACTTTTTTTAATCATCATCAAACCAAAAAATTTGTACAATCAAAAATATACTCCTATATTTGCAGCGTTTTCATAAGATTCAGCAAGGCAAATATCTTGGAAAGATGGGTGAGTGGCTGAAACCAACAGTTTGCTAAACTGTCGTACGGGTAACTGTACCGGGGGTTCGAATCCCCCTCTTTCCGCACAAGGCGCTGACAGTCAGGCAGCCAATAATTCAAAGGCTTCAAACAGTTACTTCTGTTCGAGCCTTTTCTTTTTCGTTTTCATGCCATGGCGTTGTGAATCTAAATTATTAGTACTATTTTTGCGGCAAAGAGTGAAAAAGTATATATGAAGAAGACATTAGCAAGAAATATTGCCATTGTGTCGGCAATTTTTGTAGCCGTATTTTCAACCATGTTGATAATCAACTATTTTCAAGTGAGTGGTTCAAGCCCGCTGCAAACAGAGGTGATCGAGTCGCTCAAACTACTGAACGACGACGGCGCAAATGATCCATCGGCGATCACGCGCGACTACACGCTGCGCCTGGACGACGCAGGGGGCGCCGCGCCGGTGCTCTCCGTATTTGGCGGCAAGCTCACAACGTACCGCCGGCTTGCCGAGCACGCCCTGGA
>JAIRJR010000376.1 GCA_031260575.1 Tannerella sp. | reverse complement strand
CTGACAAGACATATTCATAATCATTCAGTAAACTTGTTGTTGTTTTTCCGTGATTCCAACGATATTGTTTTTTTTTGAAATGAGCATTATTTTGTTCGGCATTTTCAATTCCGTATTTTAATAAATCTTCTGCTTGCCCGCTTGCATTGGGCAATTTGTATTTGTACTCTTTTTCCATAGATTTTATTTCTTTTTCAAATGAAATATCGTCTCCGAATAAGCCGTTTTATCTTTTTCTGTCCTATTCAATACAGGTCGCCGGAATTGGTTTACAATCTTCATTCCTGCATTTTCAGCAATGGTCGGATACATATTGTATTTGTCGTTTGCCACCAGAAATACATGGTAGTCATCTGCCAAAAACCGTTTGCAATTGTTCAGAACATCCGAAATACCCTGAATATAATTTTGCTTGGCCTCTTTGGTTTGTCCTTTGAAAAGCGGACCGATTTCCAATTCGTCTTTTCGTTCAAAGCCAAACAAGTCGTAAGCGTAAGCATGTTGTTCGTGGTAATCTATCAAACCAACATAAGGCGGTGATGAGAAAATGCCTTTGATTTTTTGATTTTCAAGCAAGTTTCCAAATTCTATATTTTTCTTTTTTACCTGCCCGAAAATATCCATATTCCGGCTATCGCCGGTCAAGCATAGTTGATATGTATTTGTCCGCAGTTTGTCGAATTGCTGTAAGCGACTAACCGTATCTTTGGAATAGGTTTTCCACCATTTCATAATTGAAAATAGCGGTTTGCACATCTTTCCGTGTTTGCTGCAATAATAAGTGGAGGTAACCGGCTCCAAAAGCGTGGCTAAATCGGCGTGCGTGGTGGCGCGGCAACTGCGAATAGTACGGCTCAGGATTATGCTTGCAATTTTCTTCGTAGAAACATTTTTTATCTCTTTTATCCGCTCAAAAACAAAATCTATCTCATCCCGAATATGTTGCGAATACCATTTGTCCAAAAAAGTTCCGTTCTTTTCCTGCCTTAATTTAATGCCATATTTTTTCACCAAGTTTTCGTAAACCGGCAAAAACTGCTTTTCCTTTTCCGTTCCGTATTCCCGTTCGTTGATTTCGCCGTTTCTCAACCGATATTTATAGTCAGGAACAGGAAAAAATGCGTTGTTGAATTTGTTAAGTTCGAGCAGCAGTTTTTCTTCAAATTCCACTGCGTTTGAATTTTTAATATAGTCTTCTAACGCTTTGGTTATCCGCTTGAGTTCATTTTGAATATCGACAATATTATATCGCGACACCTTGCAATTCCCAATCAGCGAATTAAATGCCGAAATATCAATCCCTACAGCGTGCATTCCCAATTCACAGGCTTGCACCATCGTTGTACCGCTTCCTGAAAAAGGGTCGAGCACGATATCGCCCGAAGCAAAGTATGTTTCAGTTTTGAATTTGTCCGTATGACTGTCTAAAAAATACTCAACTAACTGCGGAATAAATTTACCTTTATATGGGTGCAGTCTATGAACGTGTTTGGTCGTTTCCGCTTCTTTGTACTGGTCGAACGACAACGCCCAATTCAAATCATCGCCCAGACGTTCTTTAAAGTTAACTTCTCGCGAACCATTATATGATTGATAGTAATTTTTCAGATCATTCAAATCAATCTGCGTACTACCATTTTAGCCATTTTTTCTAACCCTTCCATATTGAATAAGATAAGCAATATTCGACGGCGTTACATTTTTGCCTGTGTAACCCGTTGCCCATTCGCTGGCTTCCTTTAGCGTTAATAAATTAGCTACTTCCATCATCCATCAATCAACCTTCAAACAATAAACCCATTCCGCATCGCGTACCATCAAATATCCATCGGCGTATGCCAACGGACCCCAAGCATCAGCGCCTTCTGCGATGCGCTGCTTCCTTACCAATGTCATGCTTCTTTGTTCCAACTTGTAGATATACAATTCCGCAGTGTTTGTTAAGGCAAATAGATGGTTGTCGATAACCATGTATGGGCCATATCCAAAGCGCTCATCTGCGGCCGATTCCCAAATGGGTGTGCGTATATTGGACGGAGAATAGGCTACTAATTTACCACGCCGTCCGCCACCGTCATTGGGTGGAACGGTTATAACCATTTGTTCGTACAATATCGGCGTTTGCTGTTCGCTCGACAGTCCTTCGTTCGCTTTGTACTGGTCAATGAGTGTCGCCGACCATCTGCTGTCGGCATTTTTCACTTGCAACAATGCGCCACCTGCCCCATAACCGGCTGTCAGCAATATATCGCCCGACGGTAATTGCAAAGGGGATGGCGCAATGACAGAAGGTTTCCAGGCAACGTTCCACAACAGCTTGCCTCTGTCGGCAACTTCGCCGGATACGCCGCAAACGCCTCCTTCTGCGGCATATACATACGTTTTTTTACCATGTATTACCATAGGCGTAACCGAGGAATGCGACAATTTATATGCCGGCGAATTGGGTGTTTGCCAGAGGATTTCGCCTGTTTCACAATCCACGCCTATCATTAAGATTTCCGTTCCGGCAGGCGCCAGTATCAGTTGGTTATCTTCTACCCTCGGACACTGCCCTGAATACCAACCGGGTACTTCCGACTCAAACTGTTTTTTTAAGTTCAAAGTCCATTTCAGGTCGCCCGTAACAGGGTCGCAACACATCACGTGCGCCTCCGGGCCGAATGTGATGATATATTTGTCGCTAATAACCGGAACTGTGCGCGAAAAACCATGGTTGCGTTTCATCGGCACGCGATACCAGCGTCTCCAAAGTTCCGTTCCTGTTTCCAAATCGAAACAACGCAGCGCATCGGAACTCAACTGCTCATTGTAGTCCAAAAAATAAACCCTGCCGTTGTAGATAACAGGCGCTGCATAGCCTTCGCCGGTTTCTACCTTCCACTGTACCGGGAAGTCGGACGTATAGTTGATTAGATGGCTTGTGTGTACAATGTTTTTGTAATCGCTTCCCCTGAAGCAAGGCCATTGTCCGGTCAACGTCGATGAACCTTCGGCATAACGCATAAAAAACTCACCGATAATCACATCGTCCGCACTCCGGGCAGGTCCCTCCGGACGGTTATCTGCCCCGGGCTGTTGCGTAGACAAATGCTCCATCGGGGTATATATGTGCCAAAACACGATTGCGCCGAAAAAAATCAGCGTAACAAGTATCGTAACAAGTCTAATTATATTCTTCTTTTTCAACATAAGTGTACGCATTTTGCGTTTTTAAAACTACAAAGATAAAAAAAACTGCATTTTACTTGAACATTTAAGCAAGATAGTTCATCTTCTGAATACTTTTTATTACATTTGCCCTCGAATTTTAAATATCATTTTATTATGAAA
>JAIRJR010000273.1 GCA_031260575.1 Tannerella sp. | reverse complement strand
ATAGCGGTCTGTTCCGTTTTTCATCACTCCGCCTGCGATCGCTCCCATCAAAACGGTTACACCAAATGTGATACTGCTTAATATCCAAGTATATTGGTATCGAGGAGAAAAGGCCCATGTCCCGTCGTCTGCCCATCTAACGCCATCTCTGAAACGGCCTAATAACAGTTGGTCAACTTTCTCCGCAAAATTACCTTCAGGCGTAAAATCACCGAGGAAGGTCATCGGAAGCCAATAGATCAATAATAAAACCCCCGCAGCAACAATTTGCCATTTCATAGATTTGATATGCAGGAAAATGACGGCAGTGATCAAATATCCTGCTGCAATAGCCTGTAGCGTATTTGAATAAAGGCGTAATGTGTGTAAATCCAATGCAAGCAAATTCCCCTGAACAACGGCGCCCAGAATCCACAGCAATGCGACTCGCTTGAATATCCGCTTGTAAACAGCTGATTTATCGGGCATTTGTTGGAACTTCGCAAACGAAAAAGGCATGCTCACCCCCGACATAAAAAGAAACAGTGGCATGACCAAATCCCATGCCCGAAAGCCCACCCACTGTTCGTGGCTGAAATGATAGAGTATTGATTGCCCGAAAGGCAACTTCATTGTCCGTAACAGACTGCTGAGGACAGGTTCGAATGCGACAAGCATAAAGAGGTCGAAACCCCTCAGAATATCAAGCGACTTAAGTCTTTGTGTAACTTGTTTATCCATGATTTTAACGGTTTTTGATGTGATTTAAACACCAAAAGTAGATATTTATGGTTAATTAACAAAAAAAACCTGATAATAATAATATTTTAATGCATCTTTGCGTTCTGAATAGAATACATTTTCATTTATTATACTTTAAAAAACATGAACAGGCTTTTCTTTCTTTTTGTAGTAGTATTATTGAGTTCGGTTGCTATACAAGCGCAAGTCAACTCAGCAAATTCGTATGCCATTACTGGACAAGTGATTGATTCTTTGTCTAATAAACCTATTGAATTTGCGTCAATCAGTGTAGCTTCGGCACAAACCCCTACCCAATTTATTCATGCGGCAGCATGTGATGAAAACGGAAAGTTCACCGCACAATTAAAAGCTCCGGGTAACTACATCCTGACTATTCAATCCATTGGAATCAATACCTTATCGAAAACATTCAGTCTGACCGAATCGAACAAACGGATAGATTTAGGTAAAGTGTTTGTACATGAAAATGTGCAGGCGATCGGTGAAGTAACGGTTACAGCGCAAAGGCCGTTGGTAAAAGTCGAAATCGATAAACTCATCTACAACATGGAAGAAGACCCCGATGCGAAAGTCAACAATACGTTGGAAATGCTTCGTAAAGTGCCCATGATAACGATCGATGGTGAAGATAATGTTCAATTAAAAGGCTCCTCCAATTTTAAGATTTACTTGAATGGCAAACCTTCCAATATGCTTAGCGGACGTAATATTTCGGATGTACTCAAAAGTATGCCTGCCAATACCATTAAAAATATTGAAGTCATAACCGATCCCGGTGCAAAATATGATGCTGAAGGAATTGGGGGGATCATCAATATTATTACCACAAAAAATGCTTTCCAAGGCTATCAAGGTTCGGTTGCTGCCAACGCAAGCACTTTTGGACGATTCGGAGGGAATGTGTATCTGACTGCCAAAACCGGTATATTCGGCATAACCGGTAGTTTTAATTATAATAAAAACCGGAGTCCATGGAGTCAAAATGAAGGTGTGACCGAAAATTATATCAACGAGAAGTATTACAGGGAATTATCCAATGGAAGAAATCGAAGTAAAGGTGGTAGATTTATGTATGGAAACTTAGAAGCGAGTTTAGAATTTGACACGCTCAGGCTATTGAGTCTAGGGGTAAATCTTTATGGAAGTCAGTCTAAGTCCATATCTGAACAAGCGATAGAAATGTACAATAAAGCCGGCGATTTTGAATATAGTTACAAAACAGATGGCGACAACCGGTATGATTATGGATCAACAGGCATAAGTCTCGACTACCAACGATCAACCTTTAAAAAAGGCGAATTAATCACGCTTTCATACAGACTTAATGATTCGCCCGACGGTAGTGAGATTTATTCGTATGCAAAAGACATTGTCGGTGATATGCCTCTGTATATCAGACGCAATCAATGGTTCGACAACAACGCGCGCACACAGGAGCATACCGGTCAGTTAGATTATACAAATCCCCTAACAGCGAAACACAGTATTGAAGCGGGTATAAAATATATACTCAGGCAAAATATCAGTAAAGTCCACCAATATGTGATGGATACCGGTGGAAATTGGGATGAGTTGCCGGCTTCAATGAGGAATGACTTCAGGCATATCAACCACATTTATGCCGGCTATGCCGGCTATGCATTCAAGTCGCCTAAATTTGGCTTTCGCACCGGCGTCAGGGCTGAGGGAACGCAGCAAAATGTAGAGTTTCGATTGGATGAAAGCAACAATTTTGACGTCAATTATTTTAACCTTGTGCCTTCCGTTACTGCGTCGTATCAGCTCAAACCATCCCAGCAACTTCGTTTTGGATACAACCTGCGCATATTCCGTCCCAGCATCTGGTATCTCAATCCATTTATAAACGACGCGAATCCTTACGATATTTCGTACGGAAATCCAAACCTCGTGCCTGAAAAGCAAAACAGTGTCAATTTGAATTACAGTTTTTTTTCACCAAAAATCACACTGAATGCCAATGCTACTTATTCATATACGAATAATGCCATTCAAAACTATTCATTTATTGATCCTGAAAAACCGGATGTCAGACAGCGGACGTATGGTAATATTGGCACCAGACAAAACGCAGGAGTTTATGTGAATGCAGGATGGACTCCCAATCAAATGTTCCGTATCAATTTGAACGGTAGCATAAACTACTCAGACTTTAATAGCGAAGAATTGGATATTTCTAAAGACGGGCTGTTCGGTTTCTGCTTTATTAATGCACAACTTACACTGCCAAAAGATTTTCGCATTGTTGCAATGGGACAATACCAGTCTAAAATGATTTGGTTGCAAGGAAGTCAATCGGGTATATTTATGACCAATTTTGCCTTCAATAAGGATTTTTTGAAAAAGAAAATGACTGTAACACTTGCTTGTAATAATCCTTTTGGTAGGTATTTAAGCCTGACATCCACAACAACTACAGCGAACCATGAATTAAATTTTTCGAATAAAATACCCATGCGGGAATTACGCCTTAGTATTTCCTATCGATTTGGTTCCATGAAAGAGGCCATTAAGAAAGTTCAGCGCGGTATTACCAACGATGATATGAAAGCCGGCGAAGGGGGCGGTGGCGCCGGGGGCGCTACCGGAGGAGGATAAAAAGAGTAAGATTTTTGCAAGTTTTTTTGAAGTTTTATTGAAAATAATTACCTTTGCCACTATTATTTTTCCTACGCAAAATAAATTATTTACCCTAAAACAAAATAGACTATGAAACAAATGATTGCCTGCTGCGGTATCGATTGTGAACATTGCGATGCCTACATTGCCACGATTAATGATGACAATGAAAAGAGAGAAGAAACTGCTCAAAAGTGGCGTGAAGCTTTTGGAGCACCGGATATTTCTGCCGAATCCATTAATTGTACGGGTTGCCGTATGGATGGAGTGAAATTTAGCCATTGCAACGTATGCAATATTCGTCAATGTGCAACAGATAAAGGATTTAGCACTTGTGGGGCATGTGCAGAATTGGATACATGTCAGATTGTAGCCTTTGTATTTGAACATGCGCCGGAGACGAAAGCAAACCTGCTTTCTTGACTTGCCTCCATTTTTAAATTCCGCAAACCGTGCGGAGGATATTGCGGTAAATATTTACAAATCATATGAATCGTAGAGATTTTCTTCAATCTACTTTAGCTTCTGTAGCATTGACAATTATCCCTTCAGAAAGGTTGTTTGCCGAATCACTGCAAGATCACAAGTTGCCATCACGAATTAAAATATCATTGAATGCCTATTCATTCAACCGGCTTTTGACTTCGGGTGAGATGACTATGGATGATATGCTTGAGATAATCATCAATGCCGGCTATCGCGGCTACTTGCCGATAGAAACGCTTGGCGGAGGTGATCCCGGACAGAAAATTGCCGTCATGTACGAGGAAGTAAAAAAACGGTTCCCAACGAATTAACTAAAAAAATTGATATGAAACAAGTAATGATTCAGGATGTTACCCGATGGGTAAACGCATTACACACGGAATGTGAAAATACAATCACGAAGACCGAAAAAAACGAACAACACAAGTATGCCACTTTGATTCAAAATCCGCAAGACAAAGTTTTTCTGACCAAGTTGCTTGACGAATCAAGCCAGATTCGCAACCAATGGAAGTTGGCCAAAAGAGTAAGACACATTATTGCTAAGTATGGAGTTCCCGAATTTTTCTCGTTTTGGGACGGGTTGCTGTTACGTGCTTTCCAATATGGAGGATTCCTTTTTGCGCCGGTTGCCATTCCGATTTTCAAAAAACGCCTTCGTATGGATACTGCCGCTGTGATTATCGATGAAGAACCGCAACGTCTGTATAGACATCTTACCGAGCGAAAGAAACTACAAATCGGCCAAAATCTAAACCTGTTGGGCGAAGTCGTATTCAGCGATTCCGAAGCCGATGCACGCTATCACCACTATCTTGAAGCAATTGAAAAACAGGACATCAACTATATATCCATTAAACTGTCGAGTATATACGCCCAGATGCATGCCTTGAATTTCCGTACCGCACGCGAAGCGTTGATAGACCGGGTTACTGCCATCTTTCAAAAAGCGATTGACTGTGCATATACAGATTCCAATGGTATTTTAACACACAAGTTTATTAACTTGGATATGGAAGAATATAAGGACGCGCATCTGACGCTTGATGTTTTTATCACTGTCCTGTCACTCCCTCAATTCAAGAATTACCAAGCCGGCATTGTGATTCAAGCCTACCTCGAAGATGCCGAAGCGCTTCTACTTGAATTGCTCGACTTTGCAAAGAAGCGTGTTGCAGAAGGAGGAGCGCCCCTTAAAATGCGGCTTGTCAAGGGCGCCAACCTTCAGATGGAAAGTGTGATTTCGTCTCTGCGAGGATGGCCTAACCCCATTCGGGGAAGCAAAGTAGAGGTCGATGCCAATTTCTATCACCTGCTCGACATCGCCCTGCAAAAAGAAAATGCCGTTGCACTTCATGTCGGAGTGGCTTCGCACAATCTTTATTCGATTGCTTATGCACATTTACTCAGCCAACAAAACGGGGTAGACGAATTTGTCACCTACGAAATGCTCGAAGGTATGGCTAACCATTTGTGGCGGGCCATGCGCAAATTAGGGCATCGAGTCATTCTGTATACGCCTGTAGTCAATGAAAAGAACTTCTTGAATGCCATTTCATACCTTGTGCGCCGTTTAGATGAAAATACGGGCGAAGATAATTTCCTGTCCTATTCGTTTAACCTGAAACCCGACACCACACAATGGGATTTTCTGTATCAACAATTCGTTCATGCAATGGAAATGAAAGACAAAGTTGTGTGCAGGATGACGCGTAATCAAGATAGAAGACAATCGTTTGAGAATATCTCCGGAGAGGAAAAGACACTGCACCCAACGCGAAGCACGCTTGAACCATTCTGCAATGAGCCGGATACGGATTTTGATCTGACAGCCAACAAACTATGGGCTGAAAGTATCGTAGAGAAATGGAAAAAGCCCGATGGATACGAACCGGAAATCATCCCGGTACAAATTGGCTACGAACAAAAAATAACTGAAAAACGGCAACGTTACATTGAGCATAACCAACAACATACAGAGATTTGTGTCTATGAAATGTCGAAAGCGTCGGTAGAAGACATCGAAAAGATCATTGCAATCGCGCACGAAGATAAGTCAGGCTGGGCGACAACGTCGGTAGCCAAACGTAAAGAGATACTACACCATGTGGCAGACCTTTTGGCTGCCAAACGCGGCGATATGATTGGCGTCATGTGCGCTGTGACGGGCAAGACCATTACTGAAGGCGATGTTGAAGTAAGTGAAGCGATAGACTTCTGCCGCTTTTATCCGTTGACGATGGAAGCATTTGAGGAGTTAAAAACGGTCAGGTTTTCTCCAAAAGGAGTGGTTGTTGTTATCTCTCCATGGAACTTCCCGTTTGCGATACCTTGCGGCGGCGTTGTAGCTGCATTAAGCGGAGGTAATCGGGTGATCCTGAAGCCTGCCACCGTTGCAGCACCCATCGCATGGGAATTTGCGAAGTGTTTTTGGGATGCAGGCGTGCCTAAAGATGCATTACAAGTAGTCATCTGCGATGGCTCTGCATCGATCAGCCTGCTGACTACATCGCCATGGGTACGCCATACCATACTTACAGGAGGTACGGATACCGCCCAACAGATTCAGAAAAACAACCCCACCACCCCGCTATCGGCAGAGACAGGCGGTAAAAATGCCATTATTCTTACAGGATTGGGCAGCCGCGGTAAGGCGATCAAGAATGTAATGACTTCGGCCTTCAACAATGCAGGCCAGAAATGCTCGGCATGTTCACTCTTTCTTGTCGAAAAGGAGATATACGACGATCCCGCATTCAAACAAAAACTCAGAGAAGCGGCAATCAATATGAAGACCGGTTTTAATTGGGAGATAGGCAATATCGTCGGGTCGATGATTACAAACCGGAATGACCAACTCGACCATGTCTTCAATAACCTCGAGCCGGGTCAAGAATGGCTTGTCGAACCGGAATATGTTGATGATCAAAAATATATACTTCGTCCAACGATTTTATGGGGTGTGAAACCGGATTCTTATATTTTCCGTACCGAACTATTTGCTCCGGTACTGGCTGTCGTACGGGTCGATTCGCTCCGTGAAGCCGTCGAATTAGTCAACTCTCTCGATTATGGACTTACCTCAGGTTTAAATTCGCTGGATGAGAGCGAACAAAGATATTGGCGCGACCATATCGAAGCAGGCAACCTGTAGATCAATCGTGGTATCACCGGCGCCATTGTCAACCGCCAACCCTTTGGCGGGATGAAACTATCAGCCTTTGGAGGCGGTATCAAGGCAGGAGGCGCAAACTATGTAAGTTGCTTTGTGGAGATGGAAAATACGGATCAATCGACTGTAAACTACGATGAAATCGCCAAAAATGAGTTTTTAAAAGTCCGGGATGTAAATAATATTTTGGGCGAATTAAATGTCGCACGTTATCTTCCGCTGAAAAACATCGTATTGAGGGTATTTGATCACGACTCACCGGCGGATATTCAAAAGGTCTGTTGTGCTACCCAATCTGTTGGAACTCCACTAACGGTTAGCGTCGCCGGTGATTACAAATCGATCTCGGAAATCAAATCATTCAATTGTACGATTTTGGAAGAATCTATCGACCAATTTATCGATTCCATCGGCAAATGGGAAAGGATACGCGTTCTTTCCGGCGACATTGACAAAAGGGTGTTCGAAAAAGCTGCCGAACATAATATATATGTAGCTTTTGCCAAAATCCTGAATGAAGGAAGACTTGAACTCCTCAATTATGTAAAAGAACAAAGCATCTGTTTCGAATATCATCGTTATGGTTCGATAATCGAACATCCAAAGGTTGAAAATTATGCATTTAAGACCGTAGGCTCGTAAGATTGCCTGACTGCTTTAGTAAGATTTAAATAAATACTTTACGAAATGAAAAAAACAATTATTGATTTATGTGAAGAAAGTGTTGAAAAATTTGGAGACAACACATTTCTTTGGGAGAAAAAAACAACGGTTTTTGAACCGATTACCTTTAATCAGACCAAAGAACAGGTATACCGTTTGGCTGCCGGATTCATACAAATGGGCGTCCAAAGCGGTGATAAAATAGCCTTACTGTCGGAAGGACGAAATGATTGGATTACCGGTGAATTGGGCATTTTGTATGCCGGCGCTACCAATGTGCCTCTTTCCATTAAGTTGGAAGAGAGCAACGATCTGATATTCAGACTTCAACATTCTGAAGCCCGTTTCATTGTTATTTCAGGTAAACAACTCATGAAAATACGACGTATCATTGACATGCTTCCTTTAGTTGAAAAAATAATTATTTTCGACAAACAAGAAACTTACCTGAACAAAGAAATGTGGATTGGAGAAATTCTGGCTGCCGGTGATGAGTTACTGAAAACAGGAAAAGATGTAGTGGTAGCCCGAAGCCAAGCTGTTCAAAACGACGATTTAGCCACCATTACCTATACTTCGGGTACGACTGCCGACCCGAAAGGCGTCATGCTCTCCCATCGCAATTATACGGCCAATATTGAACAGGCGTTGTCGCTTATCGACATCGAACCCAAAGACAGCAATCTGATAATCATTCCTTTGGATCATTGTTTCGGTCATGTGGCCGGTTTTTATGCCTTTATGGCTTTTGGAGCCAATGTAGCTACGGTTCAGGCAGGCAAAACGCAAAATGAAACATTGAGAAATATTCCCTTAAACATCAAAGAATTTCAACCGAGCACCTTATTAAGCGTTCCTGCGCTGGCAAAGAATTTCCGCAAAAACATTGAAACCACCATCCGAAAAAAGGGGAAAATGACTGAAAAACTATTCAACCATGCCTTGAAAGTTGCATACGCGGAGAATAAAGAAGGTTTTAATAAAGGCGGTCATATCGGGAAGAAA
>JAIRJR010000194.1 GCA_031260575.1 Tannerella sp. | reverse complement strand
CCGAGCGGTTTTGCAGGAGGACATGTGCCGCACGAAATGCCCGAATCGTATAACCAGGGACAAGGATTGCGGTTAGAGAAAACAGAAATGCTTCCCGGCAATTTGGAGGACTACTTTATCTGCCTGAAAAAAGAAGGTGATTCATGGAAAGATATTACTTCTTCTGCGAATCAATTGAAAGGCGTGAAGGGTGAATATTACCTGTATAAAAAGACGTATTACCGGAAGACGGATTGGTATGGAGGCTATTCATACGTCGATTTGTTAGTTCCCGGAGTGACGGAAAAATTCATCGAACTGACGATGAAAGGGTATGAAAAAACGGCCAAAAATGACTTTGGGAAAGCTGTTCCAGGCATTTTCACCGACGAACCGAACATCGTTACATCCGGCGGATTTCGCTGGACACCCGATTTATTCGATGTATTCCAAAAACAATGGGGGTATGACCTGAAACCGTTAATACCGCTTCTCAGTGAAGAAACCGGCGAGTGGAAAAAAGTACGCCATAATTACATGGAAACCTTATTGCAACTATTTATCGACCGCTGGTCAAAGCCATGGTACGACTATACCGAAGCGAACAACCTGAAATGGACAGGCCATTACTGGGAGCACGGATGGCCTCAGATGAACGACGGACCCGATAACATGGCCATGTATGCGTGGCATCAGGTGCCGTCTATTGATATGTTGTTCAACCAATTCAATGAAGTGTCGCCCACTGCTCAATTCGGCAATGTGAGGGCGGTAAAAGAACTCCGTAGCGTGGCGAACCAGATGGGACGCGAGCGCACCCTCAGCGAAACGTATGGCGGAGGAGGATGGGAAGTGACATTCAAAGATTTCAAGCGGCTTGGGGACTGGGAATATGTGCTCGGCGTTAATTTTATGAATCAACATCTTGTACATCAAACCCTTACAGGGGCAAGGAAGTATGATTATCCGCCTGTATTTTCATACCATTCGCCCTGGTTTGGCAACTACCGGATGCAGAACGATTATTTTGCCCGTTTATCGTTAGTCATGAGCAAAGGTTTACAACAAAATGATATTCTGGTGCTTGAACCGAATGCTACCTTGTGGAGCTATTATTCGCATACCGGAAGTAATCCGGCGTTGTTGCAAATCGGCAATGCCTTTCAGAAATTCGTAACCACTTTGGAAAAGAATCAGGTCGCGTATGATTTAGGTTCGGAAAATATCATTAAAGACCAGGGGGGCGTGGAGAACGGTAAGTTTATCGTAGGACAAGCATCGTATTCAACAGTTGTCGTTCCGCCTATGAATGAGACTTTTAACAAACCGACCTTTGCATTGCTTCACCTGTTTGTGGAGCAGGGTGGACGGTTGATCTGCTTTTCCGAGCCAAACCTGATTGACGGAGTGCCTGACAGCGACCTGATTTCGTTCATGACAAATAAAGCGATTATAAAAGAGACGGAACTAAATAGAGATATTATTGAAAAATATTTTCGGACAGCCGGTTTCGAACTCAGTTTCAACGGCGGAAACGTATTTCATCACCGCCGGAAATATGCGGACGGGGAGTTGATTTTCATCGTCAATTCATCGATGGACGAAGCATCCTCCGGAAGAGTCGCCATCAAAGGCAAAACTTTATTAGAGATGGATGCGCAGAGCGGAGAGGTTTACAGCTATCCATCTGAAAAGGGAAAGGGATTGTTATCGGCTACTTTTCGTTTAGAACCGGCCGGCAGCCTGTTATTGTTCAGTTCGCACAAGGCTAAAAACAACTATGCCGTCAGAGTGGCGGATGTGAAAGCCGGAAAAATCATTCCCTCCCTTGGGGATATGACGGTTAAGCGGCTGAAAGATAACGCCCTGACTGTTGACTTTTGTGATGTAACCGTCAACGGGCAGACGCACAAGAACCTTCATTTTTCGCAAGCGGCAGATGTCGCATTCAGAGCGCATGGTTTTGCGAACGGCAACCCATGGAATACGTCGGTGCAGTATAAACGGAACATCTTAGACAGGGATAACTTTGCCGGTGGGGGTTTTACGGCTACATATCGTTTTACGGTCAATGATGATTTCGATTATTCCGGTATGCAATTAGTGGCCGAACGTCCGGAATTATTTAAGGTGAAGATAAACGGAGCGACCGTTACTCCCATTCCGGGAAAGTGGTGGTTGGACAAGTCGTTCGGTGTTTATGCAATCGGAAAAAACGTAAAAAAAGGGATAAATACGGTTGAGTTGAATATCAGCCCGATGAGCATTTTTGCGGAGATAGAGCCGGTCTATATTTTAGGCGATTTTGCTGTTGTTCCGGAAAACAAAGGCTGGAGTATCAGCGCGCCTGTAAGCAAGTTTACATTAGGTAGTTGGAAAGAACAGAAACAGCCGTTTTATTCGTATGATTTCAAGTATAGCAAGACATACGATCTTCCGGATATTTCAGGCGCTTACGCTGTGGCGTTAGGAAAATGGACGGGAACGGTTGCCGAAGTATTTGTAAACGGAACGAAAGCCGGTATCATTGGTTATGACCCTTACCGGTTAGATGTCACATCCTTTCTGAAAAAAGGCGGCAATCAGATTGACATACATGTCATTGGCAGTCTCAAGAACTTGTTAGGCCCTCATTACAAAAATCCGGCTCCGGGATTAGCTTCCCCCTGGCATTGGAAAAACATTACCGAACAAATTCCGGGCTTGGACTATCAAATGATTGATTACGGATTGATGG
>JAIRJR010000186.1 GCA_031260575.1 Tannerella sp. | reverse complement strand
AACGATGTTCGTGACCGGACAGCCCGCGCTCAGCGTTTTCTGCCGCGCGACTGCGACCCGCCTACAGTCGGAAAAGCCGACGCCGATTCAAATCCGATCTTGCAGATCGCTGTCCAAAGCAGTTCGCGCTCGCTTTTAGAACTGAGCGAGATATCAGACCTGACTGTGAAAGAACGCCTGCAAACCATTGCAAGCGTGAGCGCCGTACAGATTTGGGGCGAAAAACGCTATGCCATGCGTCTATGGTTGGATCCGATGAAAATGGCCGGTTATGGTGTAACTCCTGTTGATGTTCGCGATGCCGTAACGCGCGAAAATATCGAACTGCCATCCGGAAGTATCGAGGGCGACAGGATTGATTTATCGATCCGTACCATGGGGTTGCTTCGCACGTCTCAGGAATTTAATGATTTAATTATCAAAAACGTCGGAACCAATGTGGTTCGTTTCAGCGATATCGGTATGGCTGAAATCGGCCCTGAAGATATCCGAAGCTATACCACTAAAAACCGCGAACCGGCTATTGTCGTCGTTTTAATACCTCAACCCGGAGCCAATCACATTGAAATAGCCGACGAAGCCTACCGGCGTATCGAAGAGTTGCGAAAAGACCTTCCCGATGATGTCAATATTAATATGGTATACGATAATACCCGGTTTATCCGTGCTTCGATCTCCGAAGTCCAGGAAACTATTTTCATCGCTTTTGCATTGGTTGTCTTGATCATTTTCCTTTTTTTACGCGACTGGCGTGTCACATTGGTGCCGGTTGTTGTGATTCCGGTTTCCATCATCGGCGCTTTTTTTGTAATGTATTTAGCCGGTTTTTCGATCAATGTACTGACCATGCTTGCAATCGTTTTATCAGTCGGGTTGGTAGTGGATGATGCGATTGTCGTAACTGAAAATATATACGTCAGGATCGAAAAAGGCGTTTCTCCCCGAGAAGCGGGTATTGAAGGTTCGAGGGAAATATTTTTTGCCATCATTTCAACTACCATCACATTGATTTCCGTTTTTTTGCCCATTATCTTTATGCAGGGTATGACCGGACGGTTATTCAAGGAATTTAGTATCGTCATTGCAGGTTCGGTTGCCATTTCTGCTTTTGTTGCCTTATCATTCTCACCCATGCTTTCTACCAAACTGTTAAAACGGAAGGACAAGAAAAATTGGTTATCCAGATCAACCGAACCTTTCTTTGTTTGGTTGAATAATATCTATTCCACATCGCTTACCGTATTTCTAAGAAAGAAATTCCTGACGGCGCCCATTATGATAGTTTTATTTGTTATCATTTTTTATTTCTGGAATAAGATACCCTCTGAGTTATCTCCCTTGGAAGACCGTTCGCAAATATCTATCAACATACGCGGACCTGAAGGGGCTACTTTTGAGTTTTACCGTGACTATTCCCTGCAAATCGAAAGTATCGTTGAAGAAGCTGTACCAGAGGCGATTGACATTGTTAATCGTTCGATGTTCGGTATGTCAAGCGTGACAGCGGTTCTCAACGATATGCAAGAACGCGAACGCAGCCAAATGGAGATAGCCGACCAACTTTCTTTATTGGTGCGAAGTAAAAATGACGCACGTGCATTTGTGCAGCAACAATCCACTTTTGGTGGACGGCGTGGAGGCATGCCGGTACAATATGTGCTTCAAGCGCCAAATATTTCCATTCTGCAAGAATATTTGCCTGCTTTTATGCAAAAAGTCACCGAAAGCCCTGTCCTTCAGATGGCTGACGTCAATCTGAAATTCACCAAACCGGAGACGCGCATCGAAATCGATCGAGATAAAGCTACCATGTTGGGTGTCAGCACACAGACAATTTCTTCGAATTTACAATATGCATTAAGCGGTCAGCGTATGGGCTATTTCTATATGAACGGCAAACAATACCAGATTTTGGGTGAAATCAACCGTCAACAACGGAACACGCCATTGGATTTGAAATCCATTTATGTACGCAGCAACAGAGGCGAAATGCTCCAATTGGACAATTTCGTGACTTTATTAGAGACAGTTGCTCCGCCACAATTATTCCGGTACAATCGTTTTGTCTCTGCCACTGTTTCATCCGGTCTAAATACAGGCTATACAATCGGTGACGGCCTCGACGAATTAGACCGGATTGCCAAAGAAACACTAAGCGAAAGTTTCAGGACAGCCCTCACCGGCGAATCCAAAGAATTTCGGGAAAGTTCATCCAGTCTGATGTTTGCGCTTATTCTGGCATTAGTTATGATTTTCCTTGTACTCGCAGCCCAATTTGAGAGTTTCAAAGATCCTTTGGTCGTGATGTTTACCGTACCTTTGGCTATATCCGGGGCGCTGATGTTTATGAGTATTCAGGGAATAACGATGAATATCTTCAGCCAGATCGGTCTAATCATGCTAATCGGGATTTCTGCCAAAAACGGCATTCTGATTGTCGAATTTGCCAACCAGCGCCAACGTGCCGGACTGGATAAGGCGGAAGCTATCCATACGGCTGCCGTTCAACGACTTCGGCCTATCCTGATGACCAGTATTTCGACCATATTGGGACTTATTCCACTCGCAGTAGCTTCGGGCGAAGGCGCGCAAGGGCGGATCGCCATGGGAACAGCCGTAATCGGGGGGATGATATTAGCCACCTTTATGACTCTTTATATTGTTCCGGGCATGTATAGTTATATCTCATCAAATCTGATAAATAAAAAGGAAAGAAAATGAAACGATTCTGCCTGATAATAACTATTTTAACAAGTTATACGCTTATATATTCGCAAGAAATATATAATCTGAAACAATGTATAGAAACAGGGTTGGAAAACAATTATTCCATCCGGATTATCCGAAATGAAGAACAAATAGCCCATAATAATGCAATTATCGGTAATGCCGGATATTTACCTACGATTGATTTAAGTGGCGGTGTCAACGGAAGCGTTTACAACTTCAATTATAATTATTCCGACGGCACATCCGATAAGGTAAGCAACAATAACACCGAAACAGCCAACATTGGCGTAAATCTAAATTGGACCTTGTTCGACGGATTTGGTATCCAGGCAAATTATGCGAGATTAAAAGAATTAGAGCAAATGGGCGAGTTAAATACGCGTATTTCAATTGAAGATTTAATTGCCGATATTGCCGGGGTATATTACAGTATGATCCGTCAGAAAATACGTTTAAACAATTTACAATCAGCAGTTAATCTGTCGAAGGAACGACTTCGTATCGTCGAAGAACGCTATCATATCGGACTCAATTCACTTTTGGAACTCAATCAGGCTAAAGCCTACTTTAATGCAGACAGTTCCAGGCTGATATCACAATTGGAAACGGTTTATTCCACCAGTGTCAGTTTAGGTACATTGATGGCTTTGAAACCGGATCATACGATTTCTGTCGGCGACTCATCCATCAGTTTGAATACGATGTTAGACAAGGACGAATTGTGGCAAAACATCCTGATCAGCAATACCTCTTTATTGAAGTCGCAAAAAAACAAAACACTTTCTGAAATTGACTATAAACGAGCAATAAGCCGTAACTTTCCATATGTCAGGCTGAACGGTGGATATGGCTTCACTTCAAACTGGTATTCGACAGGAAATACGGACATGCAAGAAAGGTTGGGATTAAACTATGGGATAACGGTCGGATTTACGCTGTTTGATGGTTTTAACCGTCGCAGGGAACAAAGAAATGCACAAATACAGATTAAAAATAGCGAGTTAAGGGTTCAAAATGTAGAACTTGCATTAAATGATCAATTTTCAAAACTGTGGATGGCTTATCAGAACAACCTTCAACTATGGTCGTTGGAAAAAGAGAACCTTAAAGTTGCACAAGATACTTATTCGACTGCCATGGAGCGCTACAGGTTGGGCGAATTGTCAGGTATCGAGTCGAGGGAAGCGCAAAACACGCTGCTCGAAGCCGAAGAACGTCGCTCCATTTCAGAATATAACACCAAACTATGTGAAATTTCCTTGTTACAACTTAGCGGACAATTATTGAATACCCTGTATCCGGAAAACGGGAAATAATTTTTTTATTTCAAATTTATTCCATTTATAAATAATTTTTGTATTTTTGCTGTGTAATTCGCAGTGATTAAGTGGAAAATCCAATTTGGCATCAAAAGGGTTGGCCTTACTTGACATGGAATAATAAGGAATTATCTTATGTGTTGGGTGAAGTTAGAAACCGGCAGGGCAGGCTTGCCGGTAAAAGCGGTTTATTGGGTTTAGACATTAAAAAAGAAACCCTGCTCAATTCGATCTCGAACGACATCATCAAATCGTCTGAGTTGGAAGGCAAGATGTTGGATGAAGACCTTGTCCAATCCTCAGTTGCAGGACATTTAAATATTAAGATGCCGGGGATGCCGGCAACTGACCCCTATATCGAACAAATCGTTAACGATAAGGTAGATGCACTTTCCAACTATCGTCGGCCGGTCACCGAAGAGCGCATTTTCAAATGGAAAAATTGTTTCGGTGTAGTCAATGAACAGGTTAGTTACAGACAAGCAAATACAAATACAAAAGGTGCAAATTTGTATGAGTCGAATACCATACAAATCGCAGATGAAATCAAGCGGTTTATCAAATGGATGAATACCGCACATCCGATTGATCCCGTTTTAAAAGCCGGTGTGGCCCATTTAAGATTGCTGTTTATCCAACCATTTAACGAAGACAATGGCCGGATTGCGCGTTTATTGATGGACATCTTCCTGACCCGTGCCGACGACCAACCCAAAAGACTATTCTGTATGTCGGTTCAATTACATAAAAAACAAGACGCTTATAATGATGCAATTCGGCAAGCACGGCAGAATGAAAGTTTGGATATCACCGACTGGCTTATGTGGTTTTTGTATTGTCTCGAATCAGCGCTGATCGAAGCCGAAAATTCATTGACCCGCATACTCGCAAAATCAAAATTCTGGGAAAGATACCGGCTGATGCGTTTAAACGAACGTCAGGTCAAAATGATCAACATGATGTGGGAGGGCATGGAGGGCAATCTTACCTCTTCACTTTGGGCCAATGTGAATTATTGCTCGCCCGATACCGCACTTAGAGATATCCAAGACTTAATCGATAAAAAAATCCTTTACAAAAAAGACGCAGGAGGTCGCAGTACCTCATACGAATTGAATTGAGCTGTATCTTTTTATTTAATCACAAACGATTTTTCAGGCAAAACACCGGCCCTTGTGGTACTTACTGTTGCTGTTCCCTCGATTTCCAGGTTACCGTAAACCCTGATTGTAAAAGTCAAGCTATTTACACTTTCACCCCGGGCAAATCCGGCGCTACGGGTAATTTCATTCGTACCGCCACCTTCTCCGCCACTACGGGAACGTTGTCTTTCCTGTTGTGGTATTGCACCCGGTTCCGGTAAAAACTTTGCTTTTGGGTTTTCGCCTTCGAAAGCCGATTTTACAAGGCTTATCTTGACCTGGTCGGGTCGAACAATTTTCACTAAATCCGCCTGACGTAAGGCAGTGGGAAGTTTTCCGGCATTACGGTAAGACACCTTGACCTGGTAGTCGGTCGAATCCTGTTTGTAGGTTTTCAACTTCTTGATTTCGAAATTATCCCATTGCAATTCAGGCAAATGTTTGATCATTTCCAAGTTGAATAAGGCTTGATTAGCCGCCCATTTTTCGATTTGGCTTGCAGGCGGATTTTGTGAGAAGAACTTAGGGTTCCATCCACCTGTTTCAACTTCGCCCAATAGAGGATGCTTAAAAGGCTTCCAATCTATAAACGCTTTTCCGTCGTATTCTTCATCATTCATAATCATCCGGTCGATGTCATCGATTACTCCATCGTTGTTATAGTCTTTGGAAGCTCTTCCGGAATTCCATATTTCATCTCCGTACCAAATCGCCCCATAATACCAGTAACCGAAATCAGGGCCATGTCCGAAAAGAGGCGAACCGTTTCCATAATCGTTATAGACATCTCCGGCGCGTGCATAACCTGTGATGTTTTTTCCGATCCCATCAAACAGCTCATACCATTTTAGATCTTCGGGGAACATAGCCGATGAAGGAGCCGTACTGGGTGGACGTAAATGCATCGGAACAGTAGTATCCATCGAATTGACTACATAGATATTGGGATTAGCCAATAAGAAGGTAAACACAGCCCTTGTCTCAGACTCGCTTAACGGAAACTCACCGGCGCCTCCTTGTGTCCATCCGCGACCGGTCGCCTCCTGCATCGGCCTCCAGTTTTCTGCATAATTGCGGTGGAGGTCCAATCCGCCGATTCCATCTTCATTGATACGCCCATCTCCATCATTATCAATGCCTTCCGATTCGACATTGTAGTCGCCTTTACCTTGTTCAACCCTTTTCATCAATCTGCCTTTCGGGTCTCCCGGATCAATGACATAACTACCTTCAGGACTTTTATAACGAACTTGCAAAATATATCCGTCACCGTTCAAATCCTCCGGTCCGTCTTCATCCAATAGCCCATCGCCATCATTATCCATCGGTCTGACCGTACTCCGGTTACTTTGAGCCGTATGCATATACAGATTGTGTCCATCGGGATTATTGACCGGCCTCAGATAGATGGTATTTTTGTCTATTATTTTGGTTATTTGCGGATCTTTGCCGTATCCTTCGATCAAATGTTTCATCAACCAAAGCGTAGATTCGACGCCGCTTACCTCGCCACTATGCCGGCCGCCTTCAAAGAAAGCAGCCGGTTTTTCGGTAGCTTTTCCCGTATCTTTGTTGGTCAGCGTTATCTGGTATATCATCCGTCCTTCGTAGCTCCGGCCTACTTCGTACATGTCGACAAGGTTTGGGTACAATTCCGCCCATTTCCTCATCCAATGATACACCACATCGGCAGAATGAAATTTATCAAATGTAAGCGTCGATGAAGGGGTGTATTCCACCTCAGTATATTTCACTTTTGGAAAAAAATTCACACCATGGCGAAAACCATTGACGGTATGATACTTTGCTGTCGAGTCGCTTTCCGGCCATCGAACCTCATCTAAAGGCTTAACTATCTGTGCTTGAAGCGAATCGGTCAAAACAAATAATAAAATAAATAACTTAATTACAGGTTTCATAATGATTATATTAGAGTAATACATATTTAATTCTTCTTTATCCGGAAAATGCAAAGATAGGAATTATTTTTGTGAATCCCTCTAAAAATCATTTTTTAGCCCATTACTCAATCACCCATCGATTTAACCCTCTTTCTTTTTCGCTGAATTCGGCTCCGATTTTAACCAATCGTTTATTGCTTGCTGTGAAGGGAATGAGATAACCTTTATCATCAATCTGTT
>JAIRJR010000154.1 GCA_031260575.1 Tannerella sp. | reverse complement strand
TCAAAAGACAAAAAGTATACAATTGGTTTATTTTTTTTCTTGATTTGCATGCAGATTCAAAAAAGATTTGTAATTTTGTCCCGTCTTATCTCAATAGATAAAAATCTAAAACAATCCATATTATATTGTTTCACCTAATTATTAACATAAGGTAAATATATTATACGTGAGATGATTATGCTTATGCATTCATTTCCAATATGTTTGCCATTTACTTAAAAATATGCAAAAGTATAACATTATTGAACTAAACGGAAAACAAATCCCTGAATTACAGACAATCGCTGAAGGTTTGGGTCAGAAAAAAGTGAAGGGACTGAGCAAACAGGATTTGATTTATATCATTCTTGATGAACAAGCAGTTTCGCTTGCCGGTCTTCAAATCGAAAAGGAAAAAGAGAAAGAAGCCCTGAAAATGGGACAAAATAAAAAAAGAGACAAGAAATCGAAAAATGACAAAAATCCTCTCCAAAACAAACCTGCCGAAAACAAGCCGAATCAGGTTCAACAACCTCAAAATAAGCAACCCAAAATCACCCCCCCCCAAAGCACTCCCAAACCTGCCGAACCGGTAAAAAAAGTTGTAGTGCCAATCGAACCGGCAAAAAGCGTCCCTGCACCGGTCGAATCCGTCATAATCGTCCCAACCCCTACACCCGCTCCAACAAAGATCGAACCTGCCCAAGTTGTCTCAACACCAACGACACCGCCAACTCCAAAACAGATTTCATCGCCAACCGAACCGGCAAAAAACGCTACGGTCTTAACCGAACCTGCAAAACCGGTTCGCAAACCCGGAAGGCCTCGCAAACAGCAGTCTGAAATGCAAAGTGTTCAAAAAGAAATCGTAGAACAGCCCGAAAAGTCGCATAAAGAGCCGGAGAAAGCTCAACCGGTGCCCATAAAAGAACAACCCAAAAAGAAAAACTCTTTTCATAATGCAAATAAAGTAACAAAAGATACGACGGAACCCGTAAAGCCCGAACCCTCCGATCCAATTGCACCGGTTATAGAAGCTGAAGAAAAAATAGAAGAGATTGTGCAGGATCAAACCGTTCAGGAGCAACCCGCGGTTACCGAACCTAAGCGTTTAATTTTCAGACATTCGGAAAGCACCAATTCCGTACTTGACCAAGTATTGCCGGTACAGCCGTACATGCCCCGTCCTGAAAAACCGGAAAAACAGCCGGCTGCCCAACCGTATGCTAGCCCGCAAAACCGGCCTCAAGGGGGTCCGAATCACAAGCACAATAATCAAAATCAGCAACGTACAGTAACGCCGCCTGTCCCGGAAATTACCTATAATTTTGATGATATATTGACGATAACCGGTGTATTGGAAATTATTCAGGATGGATACGGGTTTTTGCGTTCGTCCGATTATAACTACCTGAGTTCGCCGGATGACGTCTATGTATCACAAAATCAGATTAAATTGTTCGGACTGAAAACAGGTGACGTGGTTGAAGGTAGTATTCGCCCCCCGAAAGAAAATGAAAAATATTTTACATTGATTAAAGTAGACAGGATCAATGGAAAATCCCTGGATGAGGTTCGCGACCGCATCGCATTCGATCACTTAACCCCGCTATTCCCAAACGAAAAATTTATGCTCACCACGCGCCGTTCGCCTAAGGTGCACGACCAGATTTCGGTGCGCGTTGTCGATATGTTTTCGCCGATTGGCAAAGGCCAGCGCGGATTGATTGTAGCTCAACCTAAAACAGGTAAGACCATGCTGCTTAAAGATATTGCCAATGCGATTGCGATCAATCACCCTGAAGTATATATGATTGTCCTGTTGATAGATGAACGCCCCGAAGAAGTGACCGATATGGCGCGTAGTGTCGATGCTGAAGTCATCGCTTCCACATTCGACGAACCGGCCGAACGCCACGTGAAAATTGCCGATATCGTACTAAATAAAGCTAAACGTTTAGTCGAATGCGGACATGATGTGGTGATTCTTTTGGATTCGATCACGCGCCTTGCCCGGGCTTACAATACGGTACAACCAGCTTCCGGCAAGGTTTTGTCCGGAGGGGTGGACGCCAATGCGTTGCAAAAACCCAAGCGATTCTTTGGCGCGGCTCGTAACATCGAACATGGAGGCAGTCTGACGATCCTTGCAACGGCATTGACGGAAACCGGTTCCAAAATGGACGATGTGATATTTGAAGAATTTAAAGGTACCGGTAATATGGAATTACAGCTCGATCGTAAACTGTCAAATAAACGCATTTATCCGGCAGTCGATATCATAGCATCAAGTACCCGCCGTGATGATTTGTTATTGGATGACGCCACGATCAACCGCATGTGGATCATGCGTAAATACCTGTCGGATATGAACTCGATTGAAGCCATGGAGTTTGTCAAAAAACAGATGGAAAATACGTCCGATAACATGGTACTGCTCGCTTCGATGAACGGATAAGCGTGAACCGGCATTTCATATACATAACATACACAGGAACACGGTATTGCGGATGGCAGAACCAGCCCAACGGATTGAGTGTTCAACAGTGTATGGAAGAAAAGCTAAGTCTCTTACATCAACAACCGGTTCACATCACGGGCGCCGGACGAACAGATTCCGGCGTTCATGCCCGGCAGATGGTCGCTCACTTCGATTGGCAAAATCCGATTGACGACTTGAAGTTGATGACGGAAAAACTAAACGGTATGCTACCCTACGATATTGCGATTGAAAAGATTGTTCGCGTACGCGAAGATGCGCATGCCCGATTCGACGCCCTTACCCGTACATATCAATACTGTGTAACAAACCGTAAAAATCCTTTTCAAGATGAATGGATCTACAGGATGCCACTCAAGGGGATTGACTTTCCACGGATGAATGAGGCATGCAAAATCTTGTACGAATATTCGGATTTTACCTGTTTCAGCAAGTTACATACAGATGTAAAGACGAATAATTGCCGCATTGAATATGCGCAATGGGAACAGGAAGGCGATATGCGGGTGTTTACAATCCGCGCCGACCGTTTCTTGCGAAATATGGTTCGTGCAATAACCGGTACGTTGTTTGAAGTAGGGCGCGGCAAATGTTCACTTGACGGTTTCAGGCAAGTGATAGAAGCCAAAGACCGCTGTCTTGCAGGAACTTCCGTGCCTGCCAAAGGATTGTCGTTAGTCGAAATCACCTATCCTGCGGATTTGTTTATTGAATAAAACCTGAGAACCAAAAGGCATGAAAGCGCGAAGTTTTATTGAATCATATACTGACTTTCGGAATTATATGCTTATTTTTGTACGTTAATTCAGATGATATGAAACATTTGCTCTTCTTTTTTTGCTGTATTTTTTCGATTTCCACAGTCTCATCTCAAGATATGGCTGCATATTTCGTTGCGATTCCGGATCAATACCTGCCTCAATTGGAAGATGCCTGGCGGAAAGATTTGGTCGAATTATATCAATCCGGCAAACCGGCTGTTTTGGATAATGCAATGGACGGTCGCTCGACACTGCAAAAACTCACGTCCGACTATCTGTTGCTGCAAACAACTGAGCGTAGCGCTATGGAAATCAGGTTACTGCCCTTAATCAATAACACATTCATCGCTTGTATGATCAGAACGGTATTTGCTCCGGCAGCCGACAGCCGGGTGGAATTTTTCACCATGGATTGGCAACCGTTGCCGGCTACGGAGATATGGTCGCCTGCCGGTATGGAAGGTTTTTTCAAAGAGGGAATCGATCGTGATGAAGACGCCTACCGGGAAGCCCGTTCTTTTTTAGATATGGAATTGATTCATTATCAATTAGACCCGGATCAATTGGTTATAAAAGCAACCTGCACCACGCCCGAATATTTATCCCCCGAAGAACGTAAAAAGGTCAAACCCTTCCTGAAAGATTCACCCAAGGTTTATACTTGGAAAACCGGGAGGTTTGAATAAGAGTCGTTTTGTACATTTATTATATTTCCCCTATATGGTTTTTTATTATGAATAGAAAAGTAATTTATTTTTAAAAAAGCCATTTCAGGCTTGCATATTTGCAATGAAAAATTTAAAATTTTATTTATGCTGTACAATTTTATGGGGAAGTATTCAAATGTCTTCCGCTCAGGAATATAAATATTTCAATCTTACAAGTAAAGGTAATTCTATTGTCAGTTTTGAACCTAAGCATTTAAAAATAGGGGCGACTGAGAGAAAATTTGCAAATAATTGGACAATCGGTGTAGCCAAACGCAACGCTTACTATTTTGATGCGTTTGCGCCCATTTATAAAGAGATATTCGGTACTGAATCTCTTGGTGAACCAAGACTCATTGCCAGAATTCTTTGTACTTTTTGGTACAAAGAAGATTTTAAACCATATTATTACCAGATAATGTTCCCTATCAAATTGTTGGATGAATTTCCACAATGGGAAGAAAAGCTGTATCAACTATGCGAGAGAAGCATGAAAGTCGATATTCGCCCGTTTATAGAACTTCACGGAGATAAAGCAAGATTTGAAAGATCATATTTTGAAATAAATCTGGGTAATTTATATCAGTTTACGCAAGGTATATTTCGTCCGCAAGAATATTGAACTTTACTTAACCCTCCATCTTTGTGCAAAAAAAGCATATTGCATTTTTGTACGATTGAAAAAGAACGATACCCAGCGCAGGATTACACAATCTATGTCAGATACGTTTCCATAAATCCATCCATTTCTGCTGCATGCGCTTCCAGACTTTGCAGTAACTTAAACTGGGCTTTGGTGCGAATCAGGTTATGCTGGGGTTTGTGAATTTTGTAGTAGGTGTCACCGTTGATATAATCGGTCAGAAAACGGACGGTTTGCATATAGGTCAATAACCTGCCACCATAAGGAAGCAGGCTGATTTCTAATGGCGTAAGGAATGACCCGGCTGTTTCCATATATCCGCGTGTGTAGGCTTTGAAAATATCAAGATTTACATTGACCCGGTCTAAGTCTTCATCATCTTCGGCGCCCGTATTGGCTCCTGTACGGATAAAATCGCCGATATCTGACAATACGAAACCCGGCATTACAGTATCTAAATCAATCACACAGAGAGCATTTCCGTCTTCATCGAAAAGGATGTTATTCACTTTCGTATCGCAATGGTTGGTGCGTTTTTTGATTTTGCCTTCGCGGTATAATTCTTCCTGAATACACATCGCCCGGGCACGCGACTCTATTGCATCGACTAAATCCTTTACTTCCTCCAAACGGCCTGCGGGATTGGCGCTTACAGCTTCGCGGAATTGCAATAAGCGAAATTCCATCGAATGAAAATTCGGAATGGTTTCACCCAGCACCCAATCGGGCAAGTCGGACAGCATAGCCTGAAAATCACCGAACGCTCTGCCTGCTCGGAATGCATACGCTTCATTGATTTCGTCGAAACTCCGGCTGCGTGGTATCAACTTGCTGACACGCCAATGGTTTTCCCCATCGAAATAATGTGTTTTTTTGTCATCCGTATAGAGGAAAGATAATACCTTGCGGTCAATATCCTTCTCACCACGCGCTTCCAACTTTTGACGAATATGGTCTGTTACGATTTCAATATTGCTTTGCAATAAATCCACATCCTTAAAAATCAAATGGTTGATTCGCTGAAGTATGTATTCGGAATCTGTACCCTCGATTGTTACCTTGTATGTATCGTTGATATGTCCGCCTCCAAATGGCTCGACAAAAACAGGTTTGCCTTTCAATGGGAAATGACTGAGAATTTGTTCGTAAGTGTCTTGAGTGAGTTGCATGTTGATCCGTTTTAGTATGTTATTTTGAATGTATGTATTCAGGCTCCGGCGCAAAAATAGATAAAAAAAACCACCTTCGCAAAAAGATGGTATATAAATTATTCATTATGTAGAACTTTACTGTGTCCGACCTTTTTCTACATCAAAGAAAAATTTATTTTCTGACCCTGTTTCCGTAACGGCTCATAAATTTATCCACACGCCCGGCGGTATCCACCAATTTGGCTTTACCTGTGTAAAAAGGATGGGAGGTATTGGATATTTCCAATTTCATCAAAGGATATGTAACTCCGTCTAATTCAATAGTTTCTTTCGTTTTGATGGTTGAGCGGGTGATAAATGTGTCTTCGTTCGACATGTCTTTGAATACCACCTTACGATAACTCTCGGGATGAAGTCCTTTTTTCATTACTTTTTTCTAAGTTTTAATAATTATGCCTTTTGTCTCAAAATATTCGGGGTGCAAAGATACGTCAAATCGTTCAAATAACCATGAAATAATCCTTTTTTTTTGTTTTTAACTTATCTTTTCGTTTTTTTAAAGAAAATTTGAAGGAAAGATATTATCTTTGTACAAATTTTTTATCCCATTAAAATAAAGAAATATGATAAGTTACAAAGATTTAGGTTTAGTCAACACGAGAGAAATGTTTGCCAAAGCCATGGAAGGCGGTTATGCAATTCCGGCTTTCAACTTCAATAACATGGAACAGTTGCAAGCAATCATACAGGCTGCGGTAGAGACAAAATCGCCTGTGATTCTGCAAGTATCAAGCGGAGCGCGCAAGTATGCCAATCAAACCCTCCTTCGTTATATGGCCGAAGGCGCTGTGGAATATGCCAAAGAGTTGGGTTGCCCTAATCCGCAAATTGTGCTGCATTTGGATCACGGAGATACATTCGAACTTTGCAAAAGCTGCATAGACATGGGCTTTTCATCGGTGATGATTGATGGTTCGCATCATTCGTACGAGGATAATGTGGCTTTGACAAAGAAGGTGGTTGAATATGCCCATCAATTTGATGTGACGGTCGAAGGTGAGTTAGGCGTATTGGCAGG
>JAIRJR010000153.1 GCA_031260575.1 Tannerella sp. | reverse complement strand
AACTCAATTCTAATGGCTCTACACGGAAAGCCGTCGAGGCCACCGTTTCATCCGACATCGCTATGTTTTTTTTCAAATTCAAATGTTCCCTGTTTAAAATCTGCCCACAAATACGCAACAGTTCATACGTACATTTTACCCTTTGTTCATAAGGCTTATAAATATGATTCTCTATCAATACACCCACTCTGTTCATGGCTGCAACATAGCCGTTGGAGTATTGCGGAGGCGAGGGTACACGCTGAATACCGGCTTCGAGATTGTTTCGGCTGTAAACTTCAAAATAAGGAAATGTGGGAAAAGATGCAGCGGCCATTTGTTCCACGTATTGTTTTTCAAACACATCTTTCGCCCATGTTCGGATATTGGCTTCCATATTTTTGTTCAACACCTCCAATGCGTAAGTCGAAACGTACTGAAAATCGGCGCCGTTCGTCACATGAATGTCAATGAAAAATTCGGGCAACCAGTGGTGGTATAATTGTAGCCAGTGTTGCATTTCGACGGCCTCTGCTTTCAAGAAATCGCGGTTGAGATTGAAGTTTTGCGCCGTCAGACGAGCGCCTGTCTCTTCCGGCCCGTCCTGGTTAATACGATTCATCGAGCTGAACTGTTCATGTCCGTCTACATTAAAAATCGGAATAAACAAAATCGTTACATTATCAAGGATTTCCCTGTATTTTTGGTGGATAAGCATATCCCTTAGCAACATGAAACCGGCATCTTTACCGTCGGGCTCGCCTGCATGGATACATGCCTGAATCAGCATGACTACCTTATCGGTACGACGCACAGCTTCGGATGTGAAACAGCGATCCTTATCAACAATCAATAAAGGCAGATCGCGTCCCTGCGGGCTTTGACCAAAAGTAGTATAATACGCGAAGGGCGATGCCGCTGCAAGTCGTTTGGCGTATTCAATTGTTTCGGCATATCGCGGCGTTTCTCTGTAATTCTTTTGTTCACAATAAGTTAATAGATCATCTGTTATTTTGGTTTGCCGGCAAGAGATCAACAAAAAAACTGTCAGACATGCAAAACTGAAAGACCGTAAGACCATACGTTTGTAAAACTGAAACAAATAATTCATATTCCTTATTTTATGGTTTTCTATAACCCCTGTCCATGACAATTTTTATACTTTTTCCCGCTTCCACAGGGGCATGGGTCGTTTCGGCCGACACGCTTTTCGACTCGAATCGGTTCTCTGTTCCGCTGTTGAGCGCCGCCGACCGGTGGTTTGGGTAATAACGGATCGCTTCCTCCTCTGCCCGCTTCGTTTTTCTCTGTCCTGTAACGGCTCATATCCTGCCTCCGGGCAGGCGCCGCATGGCGCAATTGAATATTGGTTTGTTGATTGGGATCTGATTGTGTAGGGATTTGTCCCCGCATCAAGATCGAAACCGTTTTCTTATTCATCTCTTCTACCATGATTTTGAACAGATTGAAAGATTCCAATTTATATATCAACAACGGATCCTTGTTTTCATAACTTGCGCTTTGTACGGAATGGCGCAAATCGTCCATCTCACGCAAGTGTTCTTTCCATGAATCATCAAGTGTATGAAGTGTTATTGCTTTTTGGAAAGCAGTGGAAATCGCCTTCGATTGCGTATCGTAAGCTTCTTTCAGATTACATGGAATGTTAAACATCCGCCTGCCATCGGTAATGGGAATCATGATATTTTCATATAGCGATCCCTGATTTTCATATACTTGCTGAATAATGGGCTGAGCTACCTGCGCCATCCGTTCCATCCGGCGTTTAAATTGTTTTAAGACATTATCAAATAATTCTTCAGTCAATTTATTGGGTTTCGTATCATAAAACTGTCCTTCTTCAAGAGGATTTTCGATAGCCAATGTACGGAATAGTTCAAGTCCGAATTCCTTGTAGGCCCCTCCATCTGCGTGTTGTTCTATCAAATTGTTTGTGGTGTCGTAGAGTGTATTCATCACGTCTAAGCTGATACGTTCGCCCATCAGTGCATTTCTACGTCGCGAATAAATCACATTACGTTGCGAATTCATCACATCATCGTATTCGAGCAATCGTTTGCGAATCCCGAAGTTATTCTCTTCCACTTTCTTTTGTGCGCGTTCGACCGATTTGCTTAACATATCGTGTTCCAATACTTCACCTTCCTTAAATCCGAGCCTGTCCATCAAACCGGCGATTCGATCGGTGGCAAATAATCGCATCAGGTCGTCTTCGAGTGAGACAAAAAATACCGACGAACCGGGGTCTCCCTGTCGTCCGGACCGACCGCGCAACTGACGGTCGACGCGCCGGCTTTCGTGGCGTTCGGTTCCGATAATTGCCAACCCTCCCGCCTCTTTTACTGCGGGTGATAATTTGATGTCGGTTCCACGACCTGCCATATTGGTGGCAATCGTAACGGTCCCGGTTTGGCCTGCTTGCGCTACGATATCTGCCTCTTTTTGATGTAGTTTAGCATTCAACACGTTATGTGGTATCCTGCGAATATTTAACATACGGCTCAATAATTCCGAGATTTCTACCGATGTTGTGCCGACCAAAACAGGTCGTCCGGCAGCAATCAAAGCGCTGATTTCATCAATGACCGCATTGTATTTTTCTCGTTTGGTTTTGTATATCCTGTCATTCATGTCGTTTCGGGCAATCTGACGGTTTGTCGGGATCACCACCACATCCAACTTATAGATATTCCAGAACTCGCCGGCTTCTGTTTCGGCAGTACCGGTCATCCCCGCCAATTTATGATACATACGGAAATAATTCTGTAGTGTGATGGTAGCAAAGGTCTGTGTTGCAGCTTCGACTTTGACCCGCTCCTTGGCTTCAATGGCTTGGTGCAGTCCGTCCGAATAGCGGCGACCTTCCATGATACGGCCGGTTTGTTCGTCGACAATCTTTACCTGTCCTTCAATAACCACGTATTCATCGTCTTTTTCAAATAATGTGTATGCTTTCAACAGTTGATTGATCGTATGTACACGTTCGCTTTTGATCGAATAATTTGTCAGAAATTCGTCTTTTCGGGCTTGCTTCTCGGCAATCGTCCCTTCCAGATTATCTACTTGCGACAACTCCGATGCAATATCGGGAAGCACAAAGAACAGCGGGTCGTCCGACTTGCCTGTCAATAGATCAATTCCTTTATCGGTCAATTCGATGCTATTGTTTTTTTCGTCAATCACAAAGAACAACTCATCGGTTATGATGTACATATTTTTATTGTTGTTCTCCATGTAAAACTCTTCCGTTTTCAGCATACCGGCTTTAACCCCTTGCTCACTTAAATACTTAATCAGCGCCTTATTTTTGGGTAAACCCTTGAAAGAACGAAATAACAACATAGAGCCTTCTTCCCTGATTTTCGTGTCGTCGTTGGCCATTTTCTGTTTGGCTTCAATGAGCAGTCTTGTACAGAGATTTTTTTGTGCGTTCACCACCACTTCCACGTTCGATCGAAATTGGTCAAAAAGTTGATCTTCTCCTTTTGGAATGGGGCCTGAAATAATCAAAGGCGTTCGTGCATCGTCGATCAAAACGGAGTCGACCTCGTCGACAATCGCATAATTGTGTTTGCGTTGCACCAAGTCGTGCGGACTGATTGCCATATTGTCGCGAAGATAATCAAAACCAAATTCATTGTTTGTTCCGAAAGTGATTTCGGCATGATAGGCTTTGCGGCGTTCGTCGGAGTTGGGCTGATGTTTGTCGATACAATCGACCGACAATCCGTGAAACATATACAAAGGCCCCATCCATTCCGAGTCGCGTTTGGAGAGGTAATCATTCACAGTAACCACATGTACCCCATTTCCTGTCAGTGCATTCAGGAAAACCGGTAAGGTTGCAACCAATGTTTTTCCTTCGCCTGTCGCCATTTCGGAAATTTTACCCTTATGTAGTACGACTCCCCCGAACAATTGGACATCGTAGTGAATCATATTCCATACAATCTCATTACCGCCTGCCATCCAATGGTTTTGATAAATCGCTTGATCTCCTTCGATGTGTACAAAATCATGTTTTGTCGCCAAGTCACGGTCAAAATCGTTTGCTGTTACTGTAATGCTCTCGTTTTCAGTAAAACGACGAGCTGTTTCTTTCACAATGGAAAATACCTCCGGCAATACTTCATCCAATACGATTTCATATTTCTCCGATATTTGCTTTTCAATCCCATCTATTTCAGCCCAGATTGCTTCGCGATCTTCCATCTCTCTCTCTTCGATCCCGCTTCGTAGTTCGGCGATCCGCTCTCTTTCCTGATTGGTATAAATTAATACGTGTTTTCTTATTTCTTTCGATTTTGCACGTAATTCATCGTTCGATAACGCTTCAATTGACGGATATACCGCTTTTATCTTAGTTATATAGGGTGAAATCTCTTTCAAGTCACGCTGTGATTTGTTACCGAAGAATTTTGTCATTAAGTCGCTAAATCCCATAATATTATATCGTTATTTATAAAAAATGTTAATTGTAAAATTTTGAATGATGAACCTTGAACTTTGGGTCTACCTGTACACCTCATACAAAGGTATATTTTTGCTGGCATTGGGCGGCCTGATTCGTAGGATGTGAGTGATGGTCGGAGCAATTTCCGTTGCTTTTATTTCGCGGTAAATTCGCTGCGGTTTGATGCCGGCTCCCATAAACACAACCGGAGTTTGTACGGCGTTGTTTCGGACGTTTTTAACCTTTTCACCGGGCTTTTCCGTGACAATTCTCCAACCCGGCAGAATGTTCAATATCAAATCGCCACGCCCTGCAAAATGCGTCCCTTTGTGAAGGTCAGCCATTACATCATTCCAAATACCCGATCGAAGCGCCATATCGGTTGTGACGCGGGCAACTCCACTTTTATCATATAATAAATCGGCTGACTTTTGCTGAAAATCAGCCAAAACCAAATCCGAATCTTCAATGATTTTTCGATTGAAATAAATTTGATTGTTATAATATCCCTTAATCCAGTTTTTATCTCCATATGTTGCTTTTAAAAACATATTCAATATAGCCAGCGTATAGTTTGTATTAAATTCGCCTCCAACTACCTGCAACTCGGCAGGAATAATTTCTTCGCCTTTATAATAGCCTGTTCCCGACATAACAATCAGTACATTTTTCAGACCTACTTTCTTATCAAGCATGTCCAATAGTTCTTCGATATCCTTGTCCAAATGAATATACAAATCCTGCATTTCAAACGTATATTCTTTCGACATGTTATCAAAATAATTTCCTGCATAATAAGATATAGCCAGCATATCCGGATTCGGACGTGTTCCGAACGCGGCATATTCAAGAAACTGGAATACAAGGCGGTTCACTTCTTTATTGCCAAAAGGCGATGATTTGATTCTCGGATAACAATCAACCGTATTTGCTCTGAATGTATGATTGAAATTCACTTTATCCTTCACGTATGGAAAAGCCGTATACTGATCTATCGATAGCGTAGGTTTCCAAACCATCGAATTCATCCTGACCGGTAATGATTCATTGCCATTATTATACCTGTCAATATACCAAAGAGAGGAAACTCCTTTATAAAAGGTAGTTGTTGCCCATTTTCCGTTGTAATTATCTATCCAGTACGCAGCATTGGCGGCGTGCCCTGCCGAAATAATCGCACTCTCGGCATCCGGCGCAATCGAATAAACCTCGCTGGCTCCGTTGGAAGCGATTTTTAGTTCATCTCCTATCGTCGAGGTCAGCAATTTCTTGGGCGAATAATTATCACGTGTGAAATTTCCCAGATATTCAGGGTCGAAAAGCGGCGAAACCTCCCTGTCGCGATAAAATTCATAAACCAAATCGCTCGTAATTCCATGGTCGCACGGATTAGAGCCGGTATAAAGCGTTGCATAAGCATTTGCCTGGCTTACATTCGGATATTCAAAACTAACATTGTGGTAGACAGTTCCTTCGTTTATTAGTCGTTTAAAACCGCGTTCGCCGAAAGTATGGTAAAAATAGTCGATATAATCGCCACGCAACTGGTCGATGGTGATATAAACGACTAACTTGGGCGCCTGCTGTTGCGCTTGTAAGTTTGCAATTGCCAAAATTGCAAGCAAAGAAGATAGAATTTTTCTCATCTGATATTCACTTTTTCTCTTACCAATCCATATCCCGAGCGAAGCAATAAAATTGCAATCAACGGAATAAAAGCATTGTTCATGTGTTGGGGAATGAAAATCCAAGCCACCGACATCAACAAAATCGCTACAAAGTTAATGAAATGATAGAAATATGCGGCTTTGTTCCATTTTTTTATGGCAAACAACACAACTCCTACCAAATGAAAAGGGTGTAACCAGACGATAGACAGATTCGGACGGATGCTCGGCTGGTCCGATAAGAAACAGAGAAAGAAGATAATACACCCTGCCATACCGGCTATCAGAAAAAGCACACAATCAACCATTCGAAAATATTTTTTCCTGCGCCATTCAAACCAAGTGATATACGATATGAGAATAAAAAGCGTTAAACAGCATACCAATGGTGTAAAAAAAGTTTGCGAAGTCTTTCCTTCGTATACTTTTTCAATCAATACAGTTTCGGATTTCACCAAAGGGCGTTTTGTTCCGTCCGGATCGATTATTTGGGCACTTGAAAATGCTTTTTGAAGAAATTCAGGGACAAAAAAAGACTCGCGAAATGTGACAATCCGATCTGTCGGAAGCCCTAAAACCAAATCGCAGCCGAATGTAAGCCATGGGCTATCTTTTGTAAGATCATTGATTATATCTCTGAAAGTCGCTTGTGTATGATTTTCTTCATAAATAACCGTTCCATTGATAATTTGTTCGATCAAATTTGCCGGCCGTGTTGCACAATTATCGAAAAAATAATTGTAACGGTATAACCGGTTTTCCGGTTGATAATTAATTATCAAGGCATTCCATAAATCCCGCATCTCTTGCGACGTTAGATTCAGTATCTGTTCATAAACCATCGCAGTCGGCAATTCCCGGTCATTTGCAAAGCGATCATAAGCGTAATACGCTAAAGAATAATCTAAATCTCCCTTTGCGAAATGGTATTCAAAGTGTGGCTGTGAAGCATCAAACTGACCATAATTAAATACATAATCGATTGTTTTGTCCGGTGCGATCGAATCCCTTATCCTGATAGAAGTGTGTCCGTATAAGGTATAAACGGCATTGTCGCATGGCGTTGTCGTAAGCAGGCTGACTCTGGCATGCTCGCTCTCAAACGTCTGCGCCTGTACAACTAAACACAAGAAAGTGAATAGATATAAAAATATTTTTTTTTTCGTTAACATTCTATCAATCTAATTATTAGTTTCTTAGCGACCGCTAAATTAGTGTTTTTTTTGAAGTCAAACAAATATTTCTTGTTTTTTTATAATTTATTACGTTATTTTGCATAATAGGGTCTGTTTTTATTGTACTTTTGTGTGGTATTTAATGCATTTTTATATGAAGAAGATCAACTGTATCACCCTATTTATTTGTGTCGCTTCCATCATGTGGGGGCAAAATTTCGATGAGTCAACCTTTGCAAAACGGCGCGAAATGTTTGCGCGAGAGGCGCGAACAGGTATTGCCATCCTATCTTCAACCACAACTACGGGAGGCTTGAACAAAAATTTTTACTACCTTACGGGAATTGATAAGCCGGGGTATGTATATGCCTTTGATATGCAGGAGCGTGGTGAAAACGGAATGTTATTTACTCCGGAACAGACAAAAGAACTTGAATCATTTATCGAGAATATAAAAACAGACAAAAAAAGATTGATTTTATCGGCTTTTTCGTCAGGTTTCAACCAAAGATATTTTTATCAAGCGCCTTTTGTCAATGCCGATTCGATCTTGGTTTACAAACGCGCTGTAAAAGACCCCGAAGAGATTGCTGTGATTCGCGAAGCCTGCCGGATTACAGCAGAGGGGATTAAGTATATGTACAAAAACATGAAAACCGGCATGTCTGAGCAAGACCTCTTTAATATGATGGAAAAGCACTTTAAACAAGAAGGAGGCGATGGTATTGCCTTCCAACAAGTAGCATCAGGCAATTTGGGAACATCACCGCATGCAGGTATAACCGATAAAGTTCCGGAAGCCAACGAGATGTTCGTTGTGGATATCGGAGCGTTGAAAGATCAATACACAGCCGATATTACCGTGTCGTTCACCATCTCCGGGAAATTCACCAAGGAACAAAAGACCATTTACGATATTGTATATAAATCGTTGGAAACGGGTGTAAAAGAAATGGTAAAGGGAAATTTTCATGCACAAGTAGAGAAAAAAGCGATGGATGTAATCATAGACGAATTATTTAATTTGGGATTGGTGACAGATAAAAACAGCCCCTGGCAACGGGCATTCTGGATTCAACATGGATTCGGACATCATATCGGATTAGATGTACACGATGTGTGGTATGACTATTTACGTATGGTTCCGGACGATCGGAGGGTATATATTCCCGGCATGATATTGACCTTCGAACCGGGTTTATATTTCCCACAAGGCGGATTGGATTCACTGACTCCAAGGGTAGCTCGTTTGGTTTCGAAAGAAGAATTTGAAACGTATGCCAATCAAATTCGCCCGATCTATCAGAAATACGAGGGTTTTGCCGTCAGGTTGGAAGAAAACATCTTGATTAAAGCGGATGGCACAAACGAAAACCTGACAAAAATGTCGTTGAAATGATCGAAAACATCGAGTAATCCCATCTCATAACCCACTGCAATACGTCAAGAGATTTTTCAAGTCGTCCGCTCTGTCGAAACGAATACCGTTTTGTTTCGCATACGCTTCTATTTGTGAGCGATGCGCAGGGAATAGTTTGGTGAATGCTTTCACATTCGTGATTTGAGTATATTTGCCATTTGCTCCCACGAGATAGAAAAAGTATCGTACCGAAATGAGTACATCTTCTTTCACAGACAACCCGTATTGTTGGCTGTTTTCGCCGCTTATACTACTGTATGATGTGATAGATGAAGTTGCTGAAGATGTTCCGTATGCGCCTTTCTTGGCATAGGGCGCCACATTACCTTTACGCCTCACACGCAGTTTGACATGGTCGGTCGATGCCAATTCTTCTGTAAATTCCATTCTATTATATGGAAAGAATTTCCGATCGTTAATAATAACCGTAATCACATCTTTCGCTTCAATAGCCATCACTGTATTATTGTCCATAAATTGCATTTCACCAACAAGCATGTTGTAATTTAACATTCCTGCCCCTTTCGGTGAATTCTGAAAAAGAACTTCACCATGGGTAAATTCGGGAAAGAGAAATTGAATCTGGGTAGTTACCATACCTGACAGGTCATCATTTGAAGTTGCTTCAACAATTTGCCTCTGTTGGGCAAAGGCTATGGCCGAAAACAACAGCAAAATGGGAAATAAGTATTTTTTCATAGCTAAAAATGATTAGTAATTGACAACAAAGATAACGTTTATTTTTCAAGATTCATTTTTTTCTTTTATAAATTTCGTCAAAAAACCTGTTCAATCGAAAATATTCTTCATTGCGATAATACTTTTCTGAAGCGCCCGATGAAATCCTCTGCTTCTTCCATTGTCAGGCAGAGCGGAGGTAATAGGCGTATGATATTGGCGCCTGCAACTCCGGTAAATACTTTTTCTTCGAATAGTATTTTATTTCTTATCTCCCGTACGGATTCCTCAAATTCTATACCAATCATCAATCCGCGTCCGCGTATTTCCTTGATGCCGGAAAACTGCTGCAATTCTTTTTCAAGAAAATCCCCGACTTTGTGCGCATTTTCAATCAATTGCTCCTTTTCCATGATTTCCAGTACCGCAATGGCGGCAGCACATGCCAAATGGTTTCCACCGAACGTGGTGCCCAACATCCCATAAAAAGGTTTAAACATCGGACTGATCAGGACAGCGCCCATTGGAAAACCGTTCGCAATCCCTTTGGCAACGGTAATAATATCCGGACGGATTCCGGCATATTGGTGTGCAAAAAATTTCCCTGTTCGTCCGTAACCCGACTGGATTTCGTCTAAAATCAGGACGACTTCATATTTTGTACATAACGTGCGCAGTTCGCACAAAAACTCGTTGGCCACCATTTGGATACCTCCAACTCCCTGAATCCCTTCGATGATTACAGACGAGACATCGCCTTTTTTCAGCTCAGCCTCTACGGCATCGGCATCGTTAATAGGCAAATACGTAACCTGCAAACCTTCATTCACGGGCGCAATAATGCTCGGATTGTCGGTCACCCGTACAGCCGCCGATGTCCGTCCGTGAAAAGATTGCCTGAAAGACACCACCCGTTTCTTTCGATTGTGGAAAGAGGCTAATTTCAGCGCATTTTCATTCGCCTCGGCGCCTGTATTGATAAGAAACAGCGTATAATCGTCGTATCCGCAGGCGGGGCCTAATTTTTCGGCCAACTGTTGCTGCAGGCCATTGAGTACGTAGTTTGAATAAAAACCCAATTTGTTGAGTTGGACTGTAATAGCGGCTATATAGGCCGGATGGCTGTGGCCGACAGAGATTACTGCATGTCCACCATAAAG
>JAIRJR010000128.1 GCA_031260575.1 Tannerella sp. | reverse complement strand
TCATAATCAATGATTTCCTTATCACGAACAGGATTAATCGAACCATCCACGTGCGTGACGTTGTCATCGTCGAAGCAACGTAAAACATGCAAAATCGCATCGGTTTCACGAATGTTAGCAAGAAATTTATTACCAAGCCCTTCTCCTTGACTTGCGCCTTTCACCAATCCGGCAATATCAACAATTTCGACAGTTGTCGGAACGATTTTCTGTGGATGCACCAGTTCAGCTAATTTGTTCAAACGTTCATCGGGTACGGTAATCACGCCGACATTGGGTTCTATCGTACAAAAAGGAAAGTTTGCCGCCTGCGCTTTCGCGTTGGAAAGACAGTTAAAAAGCGTTGATTTGCCCACATTGGGAAGTCCGACGATGCCGCATTGTAATGCCATTGAATAAGATTTTTTTGTATTTTGAGCGTACAAAGATACATATTCATTTTATAAAAAAGAAAAATATGCTTAATTCCGGTAGAAAGTTGTACCTTTGGTTGCTGAAAAATGATGGAATTGTTCTTAATGAAAGCTAAAAAATTACTACTCATACTCTTACTGACAGGTTTCTATCACATTTTGAATGCGCAGATAGGAACTTTTTATACTACTGATAATGAATTAATATCAAGTAGCTTAATTAATTCTATCTATCAGGATCATCGAAATTATATTTGGATTGCTACCGAAGACGGATTGAATAAGTACGACGGTATTAAGTTCACCATCTACAAAAACCGTCCGAATGATTCGACAACCATCAAAAATAATTATGTACGCAGTTTGTTTGAAGACAGTTACGGTCGTTTCTGGGTCGGTTGCATCAATGGCTTGCATTTATATAACCGTGCAACAGACCGGTTTACGGAAGTAAAACTGTATAATGGAAAATCTTTGACTTCTACACATATTACCTCCATTATCGAAAGTAAGAACCACGATATATGGATGACTACGTCAGGTGAAGGAATTGTCAGAATACAAAAAGACGACAAAACATATCATACCGACCGGCAGTTGACTGACCGTTTAAGCAGTATTTACCTGACAACGATGATAGAAGACCGTAACGGACGTTTCTGGATTGCTTCTGAAAATCAGGGATTAAATATGTATGATCCGGCTACAGATAAAGTGATTGTATTCAAAGAACCGCAGATTGGCAGTAATCAAATTTCTGCCCTTTGTGAAGATAATCAGGGAAATATCTTTGTTGGAACATTGAATAATGGGCTGTATAAATTAAATCAACAAACACAAAAATTTGAATTAATCCCTGATGCCAATCGTTCTGTCCTTTCTATAAAATGCTTATTTTTAGATAATAATAATCGGCTGTTGGTTGGAACGGATGGACAGGGAATTAAAATATACAACGAAGAAAAACAACAATTGGAAGACAGTAAAATGTTGTCGGCGCCTTTCGACCTTTCCAGAATGAAAGTGCATGCTATTCTTCAGGACAAAGCCGGCAATATCTGGATTGGCATGTTTCAGAAAGGCGTTTTTCTCAATCCCGAAAGTCCTAACAAATTTAATTATTGGGGACACCGGTCGTATCATCAGAATCTCATCGGTTCGGGATGCGTGATGGCGCTGCTGAAAGACAGAGATGAATCGCTTTGGGTCGGAACGGACAATGATGGAATATATCAGTTGGATAAAGAAGGGCATTCATTTCATTTTGCGCCGGGAAAAAATTCCGTGCCTTATACCGTAATGTCTTTGATTGAAGACGATGCAGGAAATGTTTGGGGAGGTTCTTATTTGCAGGGTTTATTCCGGATAGAAAAGAAATCTCGACAATGTATATACTACAATAATCGCTTAGATACAACGGAAAATACCGCTCAAAATAAAATATTCTGTTTGGCAAAAGACAACCGGAACAGACTTTGGATTGGTACAAATGGCGCAGGCATTTACGTTTTCGATTTACAGACAATGAAATATATCGACCACTATTCGCAATGGTCAAGAGACCGGAATATTCCGAACGACTGGATTAATAGCATCCGGTGCGACGAATCAGGTACAATGTGGGTAGGTTCAATTGACGGATTTTTCAGTATCAATCCGGATACACATCATACGGAAAATTATACAAAGCCTGAAATCCTTCCCGGAAAAGTCGTTTATTTCATCAATGAAGATAAAAAAGGAAATCTTTGGCTCGGCACGCCCGTTGGATTGGCTTGCTTCAATAAGCAAACTGAAACTTCAATTATTTACACCGTGCAAAATGGACTGCCAAGCAATGCCATTTGCAGCATTCTCATTGATAATGATGGAAATCTGTGGATGAGTACCCATTCGGGTATTTCAAAGCTGAAGGTGGCAGATGAAAAATTTATAAATTATTATGTTTTTGATGGATTACAGGGAAATGAATTTAGCATGGGCGCTGCATTCAAATCGAAAGATGGCGAATTGTTTTTCGGAGGCACCGGCGGCGTTACGTCTTTCTATCCGGAAAAGATTATAGACCAGCGCACTCCGCTGAGTGTTCATTTAACAGGTTTAT
>JAIRJR010000113.1 GCA_031260575.1 Tannerella sp. | reverse complement strand
CTGGATTGAACATGGCTGGAAATGTGCTGATTACGGCAGAACCTGCAAACATGGCAAACAATTCTTATACGCCAGTAGCCAGCCTTTCAGCGCAACCCACCGGCCCTCCTATACCCAGTGGGCACTGTATGGGGTGGCAGGCGGGTTGGGTTCATGGCTGATTTTCCACCTGACGATGTATTTCTTCCCGGCGCCTTTCAGTCCGTTGACGAAATGGTTGTTATCCGTTTTTGGAGGAGATAGCGCGCCTGTTGCTTTAGAGGCTTTTTATCCGAAAATCGGCGCGCTTTTCGTCGCCGGAATTTTATTGGGTTTAATCCTTGTTTTGATCTTTTCCGTGTTGAACAAATACCGGCAACGGAAAAAGGATTCTGACTTATTGATTGCATTGAGGAGTTTGACAGGAGCTGTGTTTGTTTTTATTGCGTTCCTTCTCAGCGCAATGATCCTTATTCTTTGCAAGGCGGATTCAACGAATATCTTGATTGATTGGATACCTTGGGCTTTGGCAGGATGTGCCATGGGCGCTGTTCTGTTCTTCCGCACCAACACGGTGATTAAACATATTGTACCCGGACTGGTGCTTTCAGGTTTACTTTGCTTCCTGATTCTCTTAACAGGCAGCCTGTTTGGGATCTACTCCGTCGTGTTCGGACTGATGGCATTTGGCGCAGGCGCCGGCATTTCGTTTATTTCGGCACGCAAGATTATCCATAAATATTATTTGAAATTTAAAGGAGAGAAAGACGAGAAGATTGCGATTCATAAATGGATGAGCGTTGCCGGAGGCAGCAACGATGTGAGTATCGGAAGTTCGCCGGACGCTACAATCCGCATGACATGGGATACGCATCCGTCGGTCAAAGATATACATGTCCGATTGTTTTTTGATAAAAAGAACAGGCTTCCCTGCATCAGAATATTGGCAAACGACGTTTCGTATAACGGCGTTTTTGCCAAAAACAACGATGAATACCTGTTGAAAAACGGCGTGAAGTTTACGATTGGAAACACAGTATTTCAATATATGGAAGATGAATGATAAATGGTTAATCTCTGTGGTTCTCTGTGCCTACTCTGCGGTTCTCGGTGAAACAGAAAAGAAATTACACAGAGCTACACAGAGAAGACACAGAGTTACACAGAGGAAAAATATATGAAAGAAAACGGATCAAATAACAATGTCTTTTCGATGCTTTCGTGGTTTAAAGCTGAGAAAGTGAACGACGCAAAAGTCATGGTCGTCGGCGCCGGAGCATTGGGCAATGAGGTGTTGAAAAACCTTGCCCTTTTCGGTGTGGGCAACATTGTTATCGTTGATTTTGATACCATAGAACGAAGCAACCTGTCGCGTTCCGTTCTTTTCCGCCTCGAAGATGCGTATAATAAATCGTTTAAGGCGATTGTCGCAGCCAACAGAATCAAAGAAATAAATCCTTTGGTTAAAGTATTGCCCATTTGTGGAAATTTAGAAACAGGCGTAGGCCTTGGACTATACCGCCAAATGGACGTTATCATCGGATGTTTGGATAATCTTCAATCCCGGATTGGTTTGAACCGCTTGTGCATCCGTGCGGGGAAGACTTGGATCGACGGCGGTGTCGGCGACCTTGAAGGGCAGGTCAGCGTGTATCAACCGGGGAAAAGTTGCTATGAATGTAACCTTACGGAAGAAGAAAGAACGGATTTCGACCGGCGTATTTCCTGCGCCGGCGTCGTGAAAATGAACGAAAACGCCGGACGGGTAGCAACAACTCCGGTCAGCGCTTCCATCATTGCCGCCATACAGGTACAGGAAGCCATGAAAATCATTCACAAGGACGACATCGACTCCGGCGTATTCAGTTCGCTTGCCGGCAAGTTGTTTGTGTATGAAGGAATGCACCCCTCGTTCGAAATTTATGATTTTGCAACGGATCATCCCGTATGTAATGCACACGAAGACTGGTCGCCGGTCATCGAAATGCCCGGTTTAAGCGCCGATACAAAATTACACCATGTTATGCAACAGATTAAAAATCATCTCGGCGTCGATTCGGTTGAGATTAATCTGCGAAACAATAAGTTTGTGGAAAAAATATCCTCCCGTCTATCGAATACATCTTTTTCACCGTTGCTGCCCGAGTCAAAAATTACCAATTATATCTCCATATCGAAAGAGTTGAGGGACATGCAGTATGACGAAGGTTTTTATCAAAACAGTTATGAAAATATTGACGAAACTTTTCCGTACCTGTTTTTTACATTGAAGCAAGTAGGAATCCCTGATTTTGATGTTATTCAGGTTACTGCCGAAAACGGATTTTTTTATTTTGAATTATCCAAAGATAAAAAGAAATATGAAGGACTTATCGCAAAATCATGAAAATATAAAAGCCGAATCATTCCTGTCGTCCATGATGGACGACATCTCAGCCATTAATTTGGAATTTCAGGGTGTATTCAGCCGGAATTACTACAATGATATCATTTATATGGATCAGGATACGGGGACGTCGGACGATAACCTGTTGAATATTTCATTATCGCGAGACAGCGTATTTCATATTCTTCCCGAAGGGCTTTTTTTTCGTGAAGATGAATTGAGGAAAGTCCAGAAAGAGAAAAATGTAGAGAAATTCAAAGCGCTCTCGGAAAAAATTATCAAAGAAAAGCAGAAGTTACTCGACTTCTTTTATCCGTTCGACAAAACCTATTTCAAGTTACGATTCGATTTGGAACGCAAACTGAACGAAATAATAGAAAACAAAACATCTTTGTTGATGGACGAATTGTTCGATATTTTTCCGGTTGATGAAAAAAATGACTTCATAAAGCGAATTATCCCCTTATTGCCTCTTGCCTCCGAAATCAGAAGCAACAAAATGATCTGGAGGGACATCCTGAAAAGTGTGTTTTATCCTGCAGAAGTTGAAATTAGGATTGCTGAAAAACCAAATACGGCGGGTTTGATGCGCGGCGTCGTAAAAGCGAACATTTATATCGAAAAGCTTTCCAACAAAGAATTTAAGCGAGTTAGAAAAGCCATCGAACCCTTTGCCCGGTTTTTTTACGAATGGTTTATTCCGGCAGATATGGGATGCGAGTTTAAGGTGAAAGATAAAAAAGAGCGGTTCAGGCCGGGAAATGAGATGACATTGGATTATAATACATATTTTAATTGAAAATTGAGAATTGAAAGTTGAAAATTATTCCTCCGGTTCGGCGGCAATTGTATTGCCGTCGAAGAATACAGTCGAATTTCAAATTCGACAAACAGGAAGAGCGGCAATACAATTACCGCTCAACAGAAGTAATTGAAACATAAACACTATAAATATGCAAAAGATAAATAAGATTTTTTGGAGGATCGGACAGGAAATTACGCCTGAAACATTCATTCAAGCCGATAATTACATTTGCAGTCAGCATAACCTGATCCGCAGGCTGATTGCCAATAACAATTACGGCCTGTTGCCTCAAATTGAACCGGACACGCCTTCGCTGACTGTCAAAATCAATCTGAACAACAGGGATATTTACGTGGAAAATTTA
>JAIRJR010000054.1 GCA_031260575.1 Tannerella sp. | reverse complement strand
CTGCGGTTGCCTTAAATATAAATTAATTGAGAATTGATAGGTTCCCATATATAATGATTATCTTTGTAGTTGTTTTTTGAAATATTATTAAATACTTCTTATGCGATACTTTAACGTAGCAGGTCCTTGTAACAAGGAAAAACATTATATGATAGATGCGGTTTCACGCTTGCAGGGCGTAGAGCAGTTGATTGACATGGAACAGTATTTTGTTATTTATGCAGCGCGACAGAGCGGCAAAACGACTTACCTGTTGGATTTAGTACTCAAATTAAATGCCGAAGGGAGATATCATGCAGTTTATTGTTCCTTGGAAGGACTGCAAGGGATCGATGAGGCGGAAAAAGGGATACCGCTTGTAATCGGATGTATAAAACAGGCTTTAAAGGCCTGTAAAATTCCAAGAAATGAGGAATTTGCAAAAAAACCGGACTATTTCAATTATGCGGGCGTTCTAAATATTGAGTTAACCGACTTCTGTGAAATAATTGATAAGCCGTTAATCCTGTTTTTCGATGAAGCCGACTGTTTAAGTGGCGCAACATTAATTTCGTTCTTACGTCAACTGCGAGCGGGATACATAAACAGAATGTTAGCTCCTTTTGTTCATTCGGTAGCGTTAGTCGGCATGCGTAACATCCGCGATTACAAGGCGCAAGTTCGCCCCGACAGTCAATCGCTTGGCTCGGCAAGTCCGTTTAATATCGTTACCAAAACATATACACTTAAAAATTTCACGAAAGAAGAAATCGCATCGCTTTACAGGCAACATACGGACGAAACAGGACAAATATTTGAAGAGGAAGCGATTGATTTGGTTTTTGAGCAAACGCAGGGACAGCCCTGGTTAGTCAACGCCGTAGTGAATGAGGTAATTGTAGAGATACTTGATTCGGATTACACCCAACCTGTCACGACCGACCTGGTGAATCAAGCCATACAAACCATTATCCTGCGGCGCGATACGCATATCGACAGCCTTCTGGAGCGGTTGAAAGAGGACAGGGTACGCCGTGTCATTGAGCCGATGCTTTCGGGCGATGATTTTTTCGGTCGCATGTCGGACGATTATCAGTATGTGACCGATTTGGGATTGATAAAAGATGTAGAGAGCAAGATTCAACCCGCCAATCCGATTTATGCCGAAGTGATTGCACGCACATTGAGTTTTGATGCGCAGAAAAAACTTATGACTAAAGCCCCCGATGCTGAAATCCCCCGCTACATGAAAGACGGAAAAATTGACGTAGATTACCTGATGCGCGATTTCCAGCAGTTTTGGCGTGAAAACAGCGCCATCTGGATTGACCGGTTTCAATACCGTGAAGCCGCTCCGCACCTGATATTACAGGCCTTTTTGCAGCGCGTACTTAATGGCGGCGGCCGGATTATCCGTGAAATGGCAGCCGACACCGGACGCACCGACCTTTGTATCGTCTATGAAGGCGAAAAATATCCCATCGAACTCAAAATCCGCCGTGGCGAAAAAACCCTGTCGCAAGGCATCGAACAGACATTGCAATACATGAATGTCTTCGGCTGTACGCAAGGCTGGTTGGTTATCTTTGACCAGCGTACCCAAATAGATTGTGACGACAAAAATTTCATGAAAAAAGAAACCATTGACGGGAAAACAGTAACGGTAGTCGGGATGTAGTTTATGGTATTCAACATTTTTCGTCACAGCGAGGCACGAAGCGTGAAGCCGTCATTGCGGGGATTCAATGATTCAAAGATGCAAAGATTCAAAGATTGAATTCTTGAATTTTTGAATCATTGAATTCCCTCCGTCGGCATTACAAATGCCGCCGAACGCAGAGGTAAAAGGGATTTTGGAAAGCTATAAAGAATAAACAAAAACTAAGAACACTTTTTACAACTTGTCATAATCATCATTGTTTTTTATCATTCACAAACTTTTTTTTGACAAATGATAGAAAACGCACTATCTTTGTGGCGTCAAACAATAATTCATGATGAAACGATATAAAGTAAGTGAAGTAATCAAATTGCTGGAAGCGGATGGATGGTATCTTGCTTATTGGAAAGGAGACCACCGGCAATTCAAACATCGGACAAAACAAACAAAAGTGACAGTAAGCGGGAAACCGTCTGAAACATTAAGTCAGGAGAATTTAAACAGTATTTGGAAACAGGCAGGGTGGAAATAGACATCCTGCATAAACATAAAACAATCATGGGAAAAATACAGGTAAAAATCGGGTGGAGCGGAAATAATTACAGTTGTGTGGCTGATGATCCGGTATTGAATGGCATTATCGCAGTAACCAATAAAACATTGGAAGGTTTGAAAAAAGATTTTGATGACAGTCTTAAATTTCACATTGAAGGATGTATGCAGGATAATGATGTATTACCGGAGTGGCTTGCATCCGGTCAATATGAAATAGATTACATACTTGAAACATCGGCGCTGATTCATAGTCTTGATGGTGTGCTTACCCGCTCGGCTATTGCCCGCGTATCCGGAATCAATGAAAAACTGATCGGACACTACGCATCAGGTTACAGAAATCCGCGCCCAAAACAAAGGGAAAGAATTATTAACGGTATTCACACTATCAGCCGTGAACTGGCATCTGTTGTGTAGTTATTGTTTGACGACTTGATTCACAACTTGCAGCCCGCCCATAAAGCGGGCTTTTTTGTGCAAGTTGTGCCACACAGGGAAAGCATAAAATATACGTATGTATGGGCACCGCATGTTATATATGGGGCGCTGAAAAGATTGTAGATGAATTTAAAAAAGAGTTGAAAATAAATGTAGGCGAAGTAACCCCCGACGGTCAATTCTCGTTAGACTGCCTCCGTTGCGTGGGCGCCTGCGGACTTGCCCCTCCGTCGGCATTACAAATGTCGCCGAACGCCGGGGCAGGCAACCAAAAAAAAGCGCTCGCTTCGCAGCGAACGCTTTTTTCAATCTTGAATGGTTGAATCTTTGAATGATTGAATGATTCAATTCGCAACCTTAATCACACTGCTGCCATTCGTGACAATATACACTTCTTTGCCCGGTAGCGCGATTTCGACTTTGTCGCTATTCGCAATGCCCTGATAGAGCAATGTGCCGGTGATGTTGTATACATATAATGTATTGCCTGCCGTCAGGCCGGTGACATACAGCGTGCCGTCGTGGGCGTAGGCCTGTAGAGATGTTGCGCGCAACGTCTCAACGTTGTTGGCGTCGGATTTGAACACGGCCGCGACGCGGACATGGTGCGCAGGCATCTTGAAGGTGTATTGTAGGGACGCAATGCATTGCGTCTCTACGACGATGCTTGTATTGTTCAGGTCGGTCACCGTGATTGATTCCAGCGCATAGCCCGGGTCGGGCGTGATGGTCAATGTAACTGTTCCGCCTGCTTCGCTGATGTAAGGCGGTTTGGCTGTGACTGCACCGCCAACGAACGTTGGGATTTCAATCCAGTAGACCGGCGCTTCGACGGTCAGTGTGAACGTAAACGTGGCAGA
>JAIRJR010000045.1 GCA_031260575.1 Tannerella sp. | reverse complement strand
CGCTATACATAATTTCAGGGATGACCCGCCCTCCGCACATGGCATACCCGATAGCTGTTCCCACGATGGCGGCTTCGGCAATCGGCGTGTTAAACAGACGGTGGTATGGAAGCGCTTCGGTCAGGCCGCGGTATACGGCAAAAGCCCCTCCCCAGTCGCGATTTTCTTCGCCGTAGGCAATCAGGGATGCATCTTTGTAGAATCGGTCGATGATGGCTTCGAAAAGTCCGTCGCGCAATTGGAATTGTTTCATTTTTGAAACGGGTTTTCCTGCTTTATCAAAAGCAAAACGTTCCTTTTTAGCGATTTGAATGACTCTCGGATTTTCATTTACCGGATGGTTTACTTCGGGTATCGACTCGGACATGGAATTGACCGAACGGTTTGAAAACATCATCCCGCCCGGCAATTCAGGTTCTTTGCTTAAATCCATGCGTGGCGACATTTGGTCGTCGATAGCCAGTTTGAACGTTTCAAACATAACGTTTTTGATGTTCAAGCGGATTTCATCCAATTCATCTTGTGTGGCAATGCCGGCCGAAATCAGTTCTTTTTCGTATCCGGCTATGCAGTCCTGTGCCTCCCAGGCTTCCATTTCTTCTTTACTCCGGTAGGATGAAGCGTCGGAGGGCGAATGTCCGCTATATCTGTAGGTCAGTACATCCAATAATACCGGTCCTTTTTTAGCTTCGATGATGGCTTTTTTGCGGCGATAAGCATCGATCACTGCCAAAGGGTTGTAGCCATCAACACGCTCGGCGTGCATCTGTTCGGGGTTGACACCGGCGCCGATTCGTGCAGCAATGCCGTATCCCATCGTTTCGCCGCAGGTCTGGCCGCCCATTCCGTACTGGTTATTCATGATATTGACAATCAGCGGCAATCCACCTTTCATATCGCCTTCCCAGAGTTTGGTGAACTGATCCATAGCGGCAAACGAGATTCCTTCCCATACCGGCCCGCGAGCCATCGAGCCATCGCCGATATTGGCGACAACGATGCCGGGTTTGCGGTTTACCTTCTTGTAGAGCGCTGCGCCAACGGAAATGCTACCGCTACCGCCTACGATTGCATTGTTCGGATAAATACCGAAAGGCGTAAAGAAGGCGTGCATACTTCCACCCAATCCTTTGTTGAATCCGGTCACTTTGGCGAATATTTCGGCCAATGCTCCGTAGAGAAGGAAACGGATGCCTGTTTCTTTTGTGTTATTTTCCTTATATGCGGTTTTTACAACATTTAGGGTTGCACCATCCCAGAAATCATTCATAATTGCTTCGAGTGCGTCGTTTTCGAGCAGTTGAATGGCGCGTAAACCTTTGGCCAAAATTTCACCATGGCTGCGATGCGAACCAAAAATAAAGTCATTGACATCAAGTGTATAAGCCATGCCGACTGCGGCTGCTTCCTGACCGGCCGATAAATGTGCCGGTCCCGGATTGTCGTATTCCACGCCATTGTATCCGCCGGTTGTCTTCACCAAATGAAGCATGGTTTCAAATTCACGGATGACTACCATATCATGGAAGATGCGGTGCAGTTCTTCTTTTGTGAAGTTTTGGGTATCAAATTCTTCCTTGACGGTTTTGTTATATTGGTTGACGGGAATGGGATTGAATGTGATTTCGCCGGGTTTCCTGATTTCTGTCGGGTCGATAAAAAGTCCTTTAGGCATATTGTTTGTTTATTACTTTCGGCACAAAATTAGATATAAAAACCGGTTTTTACAAGCGCCTAAAATGCAAAAACCGTTTCTTTTAAGATTTCAGATACGGTGGGGTGGGGGAATATGACTTCTTGCATTTCTTTTAATGTCATTTCCTGCTCGATTGCCATGCAGGCGCCGTAAATCATTTCACTACATGGATTTCCGAGCATGTGTACGCCAAGCACTTCTCCATATTTCTCACCTGCCAGTACTCTGCAAAGTCCGGTACCGGCTTCATTTTCGGCTACAAACCTACCTGCATAAGCCATGGGCAAAGAGGCAATCCGGTAGGCAATACCTTGTGAATGAGCTGCCTCTTCAGTCAATCCGACACAAGCTACTTCGGGATTGGTATATACGACACTTGGAATGGCATTGTAGCGCATGATGTCCGGACGCCCGGTCAGGTTGTTGACGACGACTTCGCCCTCGCGACTCGCCGTATGCGCCAACATGGAAAAACCGGTCACATCGCCTGCAGCATAGACATTGGGAATGTTGGTACGCATCCTGTTGTCGACTTTGATTGCACCCCTGTCCAATTCTACTGCGATATTGTCAAGTCCGAATCCACCGGTTACTGCGCGACGGCCTACGCTGACGAGTATTTTATCTCCGGCCACAGTTTCGGCTTCTCCCCGGGGATTGACAAATACCACTTCATTGCCTTTTACTTCGGTCACCCGGCACGATAGATAGAAATTGACTCCCTTTTTGGCATAAATCTCACGCAGCATACGGCTGATTTCGCCGTCAAGTCCGCCCAGAATTTCGGGCAGCATTTCAATCATGGTTACTTTTGTACCCAGGCTGTTGTAGAAACCGGCAAATTCCAACCCGATTACGCCTCCTCCGATGATTATCAGTGATTCGGGCTGTTCTTTCAGGTTCAGGATTTCGCGGTTGGTCAAGATTGTGTCGCCCGCTGTCGCGATACCGGGAATGGGGGGGATTAATGCTTCCGAACCGGTGCATATCAACAGATTGACAGCCAGAAAGACTTCACCGTTGCATTCGATCTCGATTCCGTCCGACGAGCGTCCTTTGATAACTGCCTCTCCTTTCACAACTTGCACATTGTGCGTTTTCATCTTGATGCCGATGCCGGCTACCAATTTTCTGACCACTTTGTTTTTACGGGCAACGATTTTGTCAAAGTGATAAGAAACTTCCGGAGCATACACGCCGTATTTTTCTCCGTTCACGGCATTGTCGTATATCTTTGCGCTGTACAATAGTGTCTTGGTCGGAATACAACCTTCGTTAAGGCATACGCCACCCAACTCACGTTTTTCAAAAAGGACAACTTTTAGTCCTTTGGCGCCTGCACGCTCGGCGGCTACATATCCGGCCGGACCTCCTCCGATAATTGCTAAATCTAACATGAATCAATGTTTAATGTTCAAAGTTTATTTTTATACCCCTTCGTTTTCAATTGAATGGGGCTATGGGTCATATTTCAAAATCAAGATTTTCGATTTCTATGGCAATTTGTTTCAAAAATCGCGTGGCTTCGCCTCCATCCAATGCGCGGTGGTCGTAAGTAAGGCTCAGACCAAGATGCGGAACAATATCATAGTTGCCATCTCCCCTGTCTTTCGGACGGGGTACGATTGTATTGACTCCCAGAATGGCAACCTGCGGCAGGTTGATAATGGGCGTAAAAATTTCGACGCCGTAATTCCCAAGGTTTGAAACGGTAAATGAAGCGGCTTCGGACGATAATAAATCCGGATTGACAGAGCCTTTTTTGCAGTCGCCGGCAATTCCTTTCAAGCGAATGGCAAGTTCCTGAATAGACATTTCACCGGCATTTTTGACCACCGGCACCATAAGTCCGCGATCGGTATCCACTGCAAAGCCAAGATGAACTTTTGAGAAGCTACGGATGTTGTCGCCCAGAAAATGGGCGTTGGCTTGCGGGAATTTCCGCAATGCGACAATGGTTGCGTAGCAAATCATATCGTTGAGCGTAATATCTGCCGGATAGCCTTTTGCGATGGCTTCTTTTATTTTTTTACGCAGATCCAGGATGCGCCGGGCATCAGTGCTGAGGTGATGGGTCAATTGCGCTGAGTTTTGTAGTGAAGCGAGCATGGCTTTGGCAATGCGCTTGCGTATATTGGTTAGTGGGACGATTGTGCTATCGGAGGCGGATGTTTCGAGTTTCGGATTTCGTGAACTTTCTTTCAAGGTTTTCAAATCGGTACCCCTTACCATACCTGCCGGTCCATTTCCGGTTTCAGGCATCTGTAAGCCATCTTTTTTGATCATGGCTTTGGCTAAAGGAGTGGACTTCGGAAAAGCCTCAATCATTGCTTGTACATCTCGTTCGATTACGCGACCTTGCGGACCTGATCCGGATAAATTGGAAGTTCGCATGGCATTCTTTTCGGCGAGGATGCGGGCGCGTGGGGATATGGATGATGTAGTTCCGGGCGATTCAACCATCAACCCCAACACGGTTCCAAACCCTGTGAGGGTCGGTTGCCCTTTTATAGTCGGTACATGTATTGCAGGAGTTTCACTTGTCTGACGAAATTCCTCAATCGGTTCGCCCGGATCTCCGATGACCATGACATTCGATAAAACCGGAATTTCATCTCCTTCAGCATAAAAAATCTCCAATACCGTTCCGGCCACTTTTGCTTCTTCTTCGAACGAGGCTTTGTCGGTTTCGTAGGCAAAAAGGGAATCTCCAATCTCAACGGTATCGCCTTTGTTCTTTTTTATCTCCGTAAGGATACAACTTTCAACTGATTGCCCCTGTTTAGGCATGATTACAACTGTAGCCATTTCAACTGATTTCTTTTTGGAATGATGCGACAAAATTAGTCAGAAGTTAGCAAATAAACAAATGTAATCCATAAGTGTTGTTTCGCATATCTGCAAAATCTTACACAAAGTTTTGTGTGGATAAAAAATAGACGTATTTTTGCCGGTCGAATGTCCAATTGGAAAAATAATGAATCGGGAACAGATTATCATTCGCTCTTCTTATGTCAGTGCAGCTGGTAATGCGGTTTTGTCGGTGGCGAAAATCGTAATTGGTATTCTTTCCGGCAGCCTTGCGGTAATCGGCGATGGCATTGATTCGGCTACGGATGTATTGATTTCTATTATCATGATTTTTATGGCGCATCTTATGAATCGTCCGCCTAACCGTAAATATGTGTACGGCTACAATAAGGCGGAAAGTATAGCCACCAAAATCCTTTCACTGATTATCTTCTATGCAGGCATACAAATGTTTGTGACTTCGGTACAAAGTTTCTTTGCGAGCGAAACAAAGGCGATGCCCGCTCTTATCGCTATTTATGTTACGGTGTTTTCCATTTTCGGTAAACTTCTATTGGCGTGGAATCAATATCACCAGGGCAAAAAGAATAATAGTTCAATGCTCATAGCCAATGCTGTGAATATGCGAAATGACGTACTCATTTCCATCAGCGTATTGATTGGTTTGGGATTCACGTTTATTTTGAAAATGCCGATTCTGGACTCTGTTACAAGTTTGATTGTCAGTATCTTTATTGTAAAATCGTCCATCACCATTTTTATGGATTCCAATGTCGAACTGATGGACGGCGTAAAAGATGAAAGCGTCTACCAAAAGATATTTGAAGCAGTTGACCGTACCGTTGGAGCAGACAATCCGCATCGCGTCCGTTCACGTCAAGTTAATAATTTGTATTTGATTGTTTTAGATATAGAGGTAAATCCATTGATTACCATCCGGGAAGCACACGATATTGCCGAAGCCGTAGAGAAAAACATTCGCAAAACGGTAGAAAACGTCTACGACATTATCATTCACACCGAGCCAAGCGGTGCGCGTAGTGACAATGAGCAGTTTGGAATGGATAAAAATAACTATGCCCGCTTAACATGACAGTTGAGGCATAAATCAATAAATATATTTTAAAAGTGTCCGTTTTCGAACACTTACTGTCCGAAAACGGACACTTTTAAAAAAGCTTAAAAATGCCATACAATTATATTTCAGTATATTGCATTTTTGGCACGATTATTGTTGTAATATTTATAAAAATGATTAAATAAATTAAAATTCAACAAATATGAAAGCGATTTTACGTAATTTAATGAGTGTAGTCCGCCGTTTCAAGTTGGCGGCGTCCCTGAATATTCTGGGGCTTTCGGTTGCTTTTGCAGCGTTTTTGGTCATCATGATTCAATTGGATTATGATTATGGTTTTGATAAATTCCATAAGGACAGCGATAAGATTTTCCGTATGGAAAGTATCATGCCCATGGGCGCGACGGCGATTGTGAGCCGCCCGATTGCCGAGGCTTTTTTCGAGTCATCGCCTTATATTGTTGCCGGTGCGATTACCAATCCTTTATCATCGATGTTTGGCGGCGACGATGTTAATTTTCAGATTGAAATTGACGGAAAGCGCAATTCTTTCAAAGAAAAAATATTAACGGCAACATCGGGTTTTACCGACGTCTTTACGTTCGATTTTGCCGAAGGCGCTCCCAACGCGCTTCAAACGCCGGACAATGTAATTATTCCGTTGAGCCTTTCGCGCAAGCTATTCGGAAAGGAATCGGCCATCGGGCAACAACTTTTCCGACCGTCGGGGAATCTAACCGTTGGAGCGGTATATCGCGATTTTCCAACCAACTCCAGCGTCGAAAACATTATCTATTCGAAGATACCCGATGATGAGAGCAAACAGGAATGGGGTAATTTTAGTTACGCTGC
>JAIRJR010000029.1 GCA_031260575.1 Tannerella sp. | reverse complement strand
AATTATTATAAAAATATATAAATTCCCCTAAAAGAGCATCTTTTATTTGAATTATAAAATACATAAGCACTATTCTATTTCGCCTTGATGATTACCGCAGAAAAGGGCGTTTCTGCGACTCATACTGTCATAAAGGCACAACTATTGAATATCCATTTCCCGCAACAAATACCCCGCCCCTGCATATTTATCAATCACAAAAAGGACATACCTGATATCGACAATAATGCTTCGCTGAAAATCAGGAAGATATTGGATGTCGCCTCCTACGCCTTCCCAATTACGGTCAAAATTGATACCGATTAACTCGCCTTTGGCATTGATCACGGGACTACCTGAATTGCCGCCGGTAGAATGGGTGGTGGCCGTAAAACAAACGGGCATTTGTTTGCCATCGGGACTATATGGGCCGTAATCTTTAGCTTGAACCAACGTTTTTAAATGGGATGGAACTACAAATTCCCAGTTTTCGGGGTCTTCTTTTTCCATCACCCCTTCGAGTGTGGTCTGATGGGTATAACGAACTGCATCCCTTGGCTGATAGCCTTTTACCTGTCCGAATGTCATCCTGATCGAACTGTTGGCATCGGGAAAATGTATTTTGTCCTTTTCTGTTTCCAACAAACCTTTGACATAAGTCCTGTGTGCATTCGCATAGCCATTGTCAAAAGCCCTCAATGCATCTGCCAATTTAATGCGTTCATCCTGAATGGATTTTGTAAACCGGAAAAGCAGGTCGTTTTGCAAAGCCTTTATCGTAGGTTTCGATAGAAAGCGATTCAGATTTGCTTCATTTCCAAAGATGGAAGTATCAAAAAGCACATCAACATAGCGGTCGACATTTCCTTTGAATTGATTTCGAATCGTAGCAAAACAATCCGGCTGATCCGCTTCAGGTATCCATTGTAAATATTCTGTAATGAGGATTTTAGCGATTTTCCGGTCTACCTCCGGCGAATAGTCTGCATTGGCAAATCTGTTGTATGCCATTTTCAATAAGTCTAATTGAGCCTCTTGCCACTTACGATCCTTTCCTTTCAATGCAGCAAGAAGAGAGTCTGTACCAACCTGAATGCCTGCAAATTCAATTCCTTGTATGATCCCTTCGGTCAATACCCAGCTTCGTTTTCGCAAATCCGCCCGCGCCTGCACCATCTGAGCAATCGCATCTATTGCCTGCACATATTCCGGTCGTTGATTTTGTTTAGCCCAGGTATACAATTGGTCATGCCTCGCTTTTTTTGATGCTTCAAATTGTCGCATTTGAATCGCCCAATTTGAGCCGATTGCATTTTTATAGGCGTTTGTCGATGAGGCATATTTTCCCGAATATTGAATTTTGACAGCCGGATCGTTCAACATCTCTTCCAACATCGCTTGCTGTCGCAATTCACGGAAATGGATTCGGATATCATTATCGATTTCGCGTCGTTCTTTTACCTCCCAAGAAGTATAATACTGGTTTGTCCGCCCCGGAAAGCCAATCATCATGGCAAAATCATTTTCTTTTACTCCATCAAGTGAAATAGTCAGCCAACGCTTGGGTCGGAGAGGTACATTGGTTTCGGCATAGTTGGCCGGTTCGTTGCCGGCATCGGCATAAACGCGGAAAATGGTAAAATCGCCGGTATGGCGAGGCCATTCCCAATTGTCGGTATCGGCGCCGAATTTACCGATCGAAGAGGGTGGAGCGCCCACCATACGCACATCATAATAGGTTTTCCGAGTAAACATATAATACTGGTTTCCTCCATAAAAAGCCCTGATTTCTACACTTATTCCGGGTTTTTGCAAGACCGTTTCTCCGGCTCGCTCTCTGGCCAAACCATTGAGATAAGTAGGCGAAAGGTAATTCATCGACTCAGGGTTGGTGTCCTTGGATAGTTCAGCCATAACATAATCCGTCACATCTTCGATTTTCTCGATGAAAGTAACAGTCAACCCCGGGCATGGCAACTCCTCTTCTCGCGAAAACGCCCAAAAACCATCTGTCAGGTAATCGTGCTCCAAAGTGCTGTGCGATTGTATCTGTGAATAACCGCAGTGATGATTGGTCAGGACAAGGCCTTGCGATGAAATCATCTCGGCCGTACACCCGCCGCCAAAAATCACAACGGCATCCTTGATCGACGATGAGTCGGGATTATATATATCATAATCCTGTAGTTTAAGGCCTAATTGCTTCATTCTATCCATCAATTGATGCATCAATGGAAGCGGCCACATGCCTTCGTCTGCTCGTGCATTGTGGAAAAGTATTCCACATACTAAAAGTATAATTATTTTTTTCATATTTGTTGAGTGTATTGCTTAAACGGCTCTGTCGCCAACCTTGCATTATAATACCTTGAATCGCCGGTCACCTCCTCTCCGGCCCATACCGGCAATTCAAACGACTCTTCTTCCGATGACAACTCAATCTCTGCCAGAACCAAACCTTCATTCTCTCCATGAAAAACATCCACCTCCCAGATATGATTTCCCGCATGGATATAGTGCCGGACTTTGTCGATGATACCCGGCAGGCAGAGTTTCAACAATTCATCCGCATCAACCGTTGAAATCCGTTGTTCAAACTCATACCGGCTCCATCCGCCTTCATTGGCAGCGCTTTTGATGGTCAGAAAACCCTCATCTCCTTGTATGCGAATCCGTACCGTACGATCCTTCTCGGCGCAGATATACCCTTGTACAATCCTTTTCCGGCAGGATACATCTTTTTCAAAATCGCCTTTTACTAAAAATTTCCGCTCAATCTCTTTATTCATCTATCTATCTGATTTTGACTAATGTAGCCCCAAAACCATATTCTTGAAAAGAGGCATCTTGAAAAATATAGGACTTGTATTTTGTTTTCAGTTCTTTTTCGATCGCTGTGCGTAAGATGCCTTCACCTTTGCCGTGGATAAACACAATTTTCCGTCCTTTTTCCCCGGCATATAATTTCAATATTTCGTGGAATTTGTTCATTTGATAATTCAAAATATCTCCTGCACCCATCCCTTCCGTCGTATCTAATAACTGATTGATATGCAAATCGATTTCTATGGTTGGGCGCTCTAATTTGGAGGGTTTTTTGACCGGCAGCGGATCGTGGCGTAAATCCTGCTTTTTTTGAAGCATCGCTTCCTGTATGTCTGTCGCTGTGACAAGCAGTTGCCGCTCCGGAACATCATGACGTATGATTTTAAATATCAACGCATTTTCGTCAAAATAATCATTTTCCGTAAAACAGTGCGTCTTATAAAATTTCACCATATCGAGCCTGAGTTCGACAGACAGTGCATTTTTCAACCCGAAAGGTTTATCCTGCTTAAACGCAATAATTTGGAAACCGATATGCTCCAAAACATTCAGTTCATCTTTCCCGAATTCTTCCAGATATACCTTGGTATTTGGCTCAATCAGACCATGGAAGCGACATCGCCAGCTATTATTATGGCGGTTCTGGTAGGTGAAATACATGAAATAGTTGCTGTCGTTGATAAACCATGCTTCATAAGCGGTTTGCATCATGGCTTTCGGGTCAACGGGCAAGAAAGCAATATAGGCGCTAAGTCTTTCGCCTTCGGGCGTCTCCTTAATTGAATTGAGAATTGAGAATTGAGAATTGAGAATTTTTCGATCTTCTTCTGATTTCTGTTGTTTTGGTTGTATGATTTCAAGTTCTTCCCTTTTGGACTGAGTGGTCTGCAAGCCGGAGTCGTTTGTACCAACTACCACACACTCGGCAATCAATATGGGGAAATCGAAGCCGCTTTCATCTTCGACAATTACCATCTGTTTTCCCCGAAGTTCTTTCACAAGCCCTCCGCCCGTCGAATTCAGAAATCGCACTTTATCTCCAACCTTAACCATGTCCGTTCGAATAAACATGACAAAGGTAAACATTCATTTTTAATTATTGCTTAATTTGTTTCCGTTAAATAACCTGTCAATGGTTCATTCTACAAAGAGATCGGAATGCCGTTATAAAAATCCAAAATTTTGACCCGGAAAATATAGTTGTATTTGGATTGGGCTTGTTCCGACAGACTTTGGGCATATTTCGTTTTGGAGTCATTATATTCGAAAACGGTGCTTTTGCCTGTGGCATAGCGTTCTTCGGCGTACGAGAATGCTTCTTTGCTTGCAGTGACCGATTTTTCGGATGCCATATATTTTTCTAATGCTGCGGTTGAATTATAGTACGCTTGCTGGATTTCTTTGTACAGTGTTTTCTTGCTATTTTCCATCATCAGTTCACGGTTGATAATTCCGACCCGTGCTTGCCGCACATTATTCCTTATACTAAACCTGTTAAAGATCGGAATATTCAGGTTTAACCCGATTCCCCTTTGGGCGTTTTCCTTAAACTGGTCGGAGAATGGTTTGGTGATGATTTCATCGCTACCGAAATAACGATAATACCCATTACTGTAGGATGCGCCGAGGTTTAGACTTGGATAATAATCAGCCTGCGCTACTTTCAACATTTTCCGCTGACTTTCCAACAGATATTCCTGTTCTTTGATTTGCGGTTTCACAAGCACTGCATTGTCATAGATCAGATCGGGAGGAAGCACACTGCCCATGTGATCGGTAACGGCATCGTTTAGCTCCGGTCGTTCGATATCAAAATTTTCAGCAAGACGTTCAAGTTCTAACGTTTGTGCCAGATCCAACAAGGCCAGCTTTACATTGTTTTGGGTTTCTATCAAAGTCACTGCGTCTTTGGCTAATTGCGCCTTGATATCATATAATTGCGACATCGGTACTTTTCCGGCCGACACCAACGCCTCCGTACGCGTTACCTGTTCTTTGGTCAGATTGACCTGCAATTCTGCAATATTCATGATCTCTTTATTGTACAATACCTGCAAAAAATAGGAGGCGACACCCACTGCCACATCATCTTTGGCTTTATTGAGGGCTTCGGTGGCAGCCATCAGGTTTAGTTTACGGGCAGAAATGGTGTTGAGTATTTTAAATCCATCGAATACCGGCATGTTAAGTCCAACATTAAAAGTAGAACCGGAAGAATTACGGTCTTCAATCAATCCTTCACGCGAGGTAGAACGCCCAAAACCAAAGTTTTGATTGACAGAAGCATTCAGGTTGGGTAACCAACTGTTCAAGCTTGTATTCAATTCAATCTTCCGGGATTCTTCTTCCCGGACGCTTTGTTTGAGGCTGATGTTATGGGCGATCGCATAGCGGATGCATTCTTCGAGCGTCCATTGTTTGGGTATATCCTGAGCAATAATACCACTACAAAGTAAGCATCCGATGATTCCTGTAAATATA
>JAIRJR010000418.1 GCA_031260575.1 Tannerella sp. | reverse complement strand
AACATAGACCGTGGCTACCTATTGACCTTCGACTTCCGCAAAAACGGCGATGACAGTTTCGCGGAAAACCAATGGATTGAATGGGACGGCTGTCAGATTTTCGACGTCGTGTTGCGGGTGGGGCGTATGAATTGATACACATTTTTTTTGACTTTTCGGTAATTTTTGGCCGATCATGTTTGTCATTTCTTCATTTCTTCCCTGATCAACATGGCCGTCTGCGCCAATTCTTCCTGCGTCTTTTTTAATTTCGGTTTTTCAAAGGATAAATCCGATATTTTCCGGATCGGGACAAGGTGGATATGGGCATGGGGAACTTCCAAGCCAATGACTGCAATGCCGATACGTTTGCAAGGTATGGCTTTTTCCAACGCACGGGCGACAGTTTTGGCAAATATCATCATTCGACCCAACAGGTCATCATCGAGTTCAAAAATGTAATCGATTTCCTTTTTGGGTATGACCAATGTATGTCCGTCGGCGATCGGATTGATATCCAGAAAAGCGAAAAATTCATCACTTTCCGCTACTTTGTGGCAAGGAATTTCGCCTGCGGCAATTTTACTGAAGATGGAGGGCATGTGAGTGAAAAAGTTAAAAGTTGGGAGTTAGGAATGTTTGTTGATGTTAAAATCAATAAATCATAAAAAATTATAGTGTGATTTCTAAAATCTCGAATCGAATGACTCCGGAAGGCGTTTTGACTTCAGCTATATCGCCCACTTTTTTCCCCATCAATCCACGGGCAATGGGGGTGCTGACCGCAATTTTATTTTCTTTCAGGTTGGCCTCCGAGTCGGCAACCAATGTGTAAGTCGCAATGGCATTGTTGAGTATATTTTTTATCTTTACTTTATTTAAAATCTGAACGGCATCCGTTTTGATTTGATGTTCATCAATGATCCGCGCCTTCGATATCAGTACCTTCAATTGGGCAATCTTGCCTTCCAAAACACCTTGCGCTTCTTTGGCTGCATCATATTCCGCATTTTCGGACAAGTCGCCTTTGTCGCGCGCTTCGGCAATCTGGGCAGATATTTCGGGACGTCTAACACCTTCTAAATAATTGATTTCGGCTATAATTTTGTTATAACCTTCCTCTGTCATATATGTAACAGCCATGTCAAAAAACCTCCTTTTTCTTTAAAAAATAAAACAAAAAATAATCCCGATCAAATAAGTTGACCGGAACTTTACATTGGAAAATACGAAAATACGGATACAAAATTAGTTGTTTTTTTTGCATAATCTTAAATAAAAAATATGCTTTACAACATCTTTTTTTGAAAACATCCTTTTACTGCATGTGAAAGATTCAAAAATATGATTACTTTTGTCCATGATAAATCATGACAAAAAAACCTATGGCACGTTTTAATAAAATTCAAGTTTTGACGGCAATGTCCGCAACCGGAATGATCCCGGTATTTTATAATCAAGACATTGAACTCACCAAACAAATTGTACAAGCCTGTTACAAGGGTGGCGTTCGTGTTTTTGAATTTACCAACCGCAATGATTTTGCGCACGAAGTATTTGGCGAATTGATGAAATTTGCCATTCGCGAATGTCCGGAATTGATTTTGGGGATCGGATCGATTGTAGATGCGGGCACTGCATCTCTTTATATACAAGAAGGAGCTAACTTTGTGGTTGGCCCATTGTTCAATCCCGAAATTGCCAAAGTCTGCAACCGCCGGTTGATTCCATATATTCCAGGATGTGGAACGGTTTCGGAGATCGGTTTTGCACAGGAAGCTGGTTGCGATATATGTAAGATATTCCCTGCGGGATGTTTGGGGGGCGCTTCTTTTGTGCAAAATATCAAAGCGCCGATGCCCTGGACCCTGATAATGGCTACCGGAGCGGTCGAACCCGATAAAGCCAACTTGACTGCGTGGTTTAAAGCCGGTGTGACTTGTGTAGGAATGGGATCCAAATTATTCCCCGAAAAGGCGATTGAAGAAAAAAACTGGGATATCATTACGGAACTTTGTGAAAAAACACTCGGATATATTCAAAATAATAAATTATGAAAAGTTTTTTAGATTCGGATTTTCTGTTACAGACGGATACGGCGCGCATGTTATACCGGAAACACGCCGAGAAGATGCCCATTATTGACTATCACTGTCATTTGGACCCGAAAATGATTGCCTGCAATCACCGGTTTGCCGATTTGACGGAGATATGGCTGGGCGGCGACCACTACAAATGGCGCGCGATGCGGGCTAACGGGGTTCCCGAAGCATACATTACCGGGGATAAACCTTCGTACGAAAAATTTGAGAAGTGGGCGGAGACATTGCCTTATACGATGCGTAATCCATTATATCACTGGACACATCTCGAATTGAACCGGGTTTTTGGGATTCAAGAGACTTTGAAATTATCCAACGCCCGCGCGATTTATGAGAATTGCACCGCCAAACTGCAAACGCCCGAATTTCGTCCGCAAGCCATTATGAAACGGATGAGGGTGGAAGCCGTCGGAACCACCGACGACCCGGTAGATTCGCTCGAATACCATCGTGAGATACGCGAGAGTGGTTTCTCCGTCAAAGTCCTGCCTGCATGGCGTCCCGACAAGGCAATGGCCATAGATAATCCGCAAACCTACAATGCCTACCTGACGAAACTGGAAGCTGCCTCGGACATGTCGATCTCCACCTATGATGATTTATTGGAGGCTTTGCAACGGCGTCATGATTTTTTTGAACAGGAAGGTTGCAACCTTTCCGATCACGGTATCAGTACTTTCTACGCCGATCCTTATACGGAAATGGAAATTCGTGCGATCTTTCAGAAAGTGCGTTCGGGCAATGCCCCCGACCCCGGTGAAACCGGCAAATTCCGTTCCGCCATGTTGTATGAATTGGCTGTGATGGATCATCGGTCCAATTGGATACAACAGTTCCATCTCGGCGCGATCCGCAATAACAATGCCCGCATGTTTCAGTTGCTGGGGCCCGATGCGGGTTTCGACGCCATCGATGATTGCACGGTAGCCGCCCCGATGAACCGTTTTTTCAGCCGGTTGGACGAAGCCGGGCATTTAGCCAAAACCATTGTATACAACCTCAACCCGCGCGATAACGAATTGCTGGTATCCGGCATCTACAACTTTAATGATGGTTCGGTTCCGGGTAAAATGCAATTCGGGTCGGGATGGTGGTTTCTTGACCAGATCACGGGTATGGAAAATCAGATCAATGCACTTTCCAACTTAGGGTTGTTGAGCCGTTTTGTCGGGATGTTGACGGATTCGCGCAGTTTCCTTTCCTATCCACGCCATGAATATTTCAGGCGTATCCTGTGCAACATGATCGCCAACGATATCGAAAAAGGCCTGTTACCCGTATCCGAAATCACTTTTATCGGCCAAATGATTGAGGATATCTGCTATTACAATGCGAAGCGGTATTTCGGGTGGTAGCGATCCGGACGAGACAGGTACGAATATTTTTTAACGGATTAAATACAAAAATACGGTAAAAAATGCGGATTGCGGTATTTATATTGGTATAAACGGTGTTCGGAGGCTTCTTTGTCGTTAGCAAAACTCAATGTAGCCGGATCCCATTTGACGGGGCGGTTCAGTTCGCGGGAAATATTGGCAAGGCAGCACAATGTATTGGTGCTGGCGCCTACTTCGACCGGAGCTATCGGATTTTTACGCGACCGCACACAATCAATAAAGTTTTGCATATGAGGCGCGCTAGTTTCGTATGTCCCTGCCATTCCTCCCGTTGCGGCAGTTGTTGCAGTAGTTGTCCGCCTGTTTCTTGCTGCGGCAGCGGCTTCGGCTGCTCTTTGCCGTTCGCGCTCTTCCCTCATTTTCTGCATCTCTTCGCGGTTCATCGGGCGTCTTCCGGCCAATTCCTCGGGAATCAAAGAAGCAATGGAAGAGGCTAAATAACCCCGTGCAACTTCGATCCATCCTTTTGTGCCGAAAAACTTGATCCCCTGTGCGCCATCATTATCATCCAAGTAAGGTTGTTCGGTCATCACAATGCCATTGGCATACTTCATTGTAGCCCATTCCGTTCCTCTGTATCCTTGCGGGATATATTCGACGGGGCCTGATCCGTCCATTCCGATTGCAGCCTGGGCAATGTCGAACATGTGAGCGCCCCAGTCGGCTGTGTATCCGTTGCCGGTCTCCTGATACCAGCGCCATGCACCCCATAATTGTTCGTTCTGTGGCGGCTCGAGGGTGACGGGCGGACAAAGGTCGGGATGGTAATGGACTTTGGGATCGTTGAGCGGTCCCATCCACTGGTTGAAATTCAGATTGCCCGGAACCGGCATTTCCGGTAAATCCAGCGGTTTTGGAGGAGCGCCTACACGGGCGGAAATCTTTTCGATATGACCAATCGCCCCATTTTGTACTAACTCGATGGCTTTCTGAAATTCACGGCTTGAGCGCTGTTGGCTGCCAATCTGTAGGACACGCCGGTTGTCGCGCACCGCTCTGATCATCGACAAACCTTCGGTGATCGTATAAGCCAATGGCTTCTGGACATAGACATCTTTTTTTGCCTGACACGCATGAATCGTTGTGAGTGCATGCCAATGGTCGGGTGTTGCAATCGACACTGCGTCAATATCCTTGCGATCCAATACCGCTTCATAAAATTCATATTTATCACAGCGTTTGACCATGCCCTTTGTTTCCTGCCAGGCCTCGATACGCCTTTTGAAACGTTCCTGCTTGATGGTATCCACATCGCAACAGGCTACCACCTGAACACCGGCGCAACCGGCAAATCCGGCAAAATCGGAAAGACCTTGTTGACCCAATCCGATGAATCCCAATACAACGCGATCGCTTGGCGCGATCCGTACTCCTTGTATCGCCCAACTTGGCATGATGGTTAGCCCTGCCAATCCCAATGCCGACAAACTCAGAAATTCCCTGCGGGATACTCCTTTTTCTACTTTATTCTCTTTCTTTTTCATAAATGATATACCTTAATTATTCTACCGCAAAAATAAGCATTTTTTTGCATTATGCTCAATTTTCGTTATTTTTGTGCCAATTATTCATTTTTTATTTAAGTTTATGTCAACACGAAGAGAATTTATCCGGCAGGCATCCCTTTTAGGAGCCGGACTATCTGTTAGTCCGTTTATGATCAAAGCCGGAATCAACCGGGTCGGAGCAAACGACATCATCCGCGTCGGGCTTATTGGTTGTAATGGACAAGGCATGTCCAATTTACAGGCTTTTTTAAGAAATCCTGAAGTAGAATGTGTCGCAATCGCAGATATTGATGATGCGGTTTTGCAAAGGGGAGCGGAAAGAGCCGAACGCGTCAACACGAAGAAAGTACCTAATCTTTATAAAGATTGGAGGAAAATTATGGATAACAAAGATATTGATGTCGTAATCGTAGGCACGCCCGACCATTGGCATTGCCTTCAATTGGTTGCCGCCTGTGAAGCGGGGAAAGATGTTTTTTGTGAAAAACCGTTGGGCAACAGCATCGAAGAATGTAATGTGATGATTCGGGCTGCAGAGAAATACAAACGCGTCGTTCAGGTAGGCCAATGGCAACGGAGCGACCCGCATTGGCAAGATGCCATGGCTTTTGTACACAGCGGCAAGTTGGGTAAAATACGTACGGTACGTGTATTCTCCTATCAGGGTTGGTGTCCGTCGATCCCTGTACAGCCGGATCAACCCGCACCTCCTCCGGGAGTCGACTACGATATGTGGTTAGGCCCGGCTACAAAACGCCCATTCAACAAGAACCGTTTTCATTTTACTTTCCGCTGGTTTTGGGATTATGCAGGCGGATTAATGACGGACTGGGGCGTACATTTGCTGGACTATGCTTTGTATGGCATGAAAGTGACTGCACCCGGGTCGATTATGGCGGCAGGTGGTAAGTTCGGGTATCCCGATGATGCCTGCGAAACGCCCGACCTGCTCCAAACCATTTATACATTCGACGATTTCACCGTGTTATGGGATCATGCCATAGGCATTGATGACGGTGCATATGGTCGTAATCACGGATTGGGTTTTGTAGGCGAAAACGGAACATTGGTGCTCGACCGCGGAGGATGGGAAGTGATTCCGGAAACGGTGAACAAAGTGGCACGCATGGAAGCCGTCCCATTGAATAAACCGTATGGGGGCGGAGGCCTTAACTTACATGTAAAAAATCATTTGGAGTGTATCAAAACACGCAATCCGAATTGCAACGCAAGTATCGAGATCGGCTCGCATATCGCCAAATTTTCACAGTTGGGAAATATCGCTTATCGTACCGGAAAGAAATTGTCGTGGGATGGGAAGTCCTTCAACGACAAAGAAGCCGATGCATATCTGACCAAACAGTACCGTGCGCCTTGGGAGTTTCCGAAGATATAAGTTTTTCTATTTCGGACTCTCTCATGCGAGAGTCGGAAATATTTAATTCACTACCGCGATTTGCGTCACTACGCTTTCCTTGGCTTCGGGTGTCGACGATAGAACCAGATATATACCTGTCGCCACGCGATTCCCGCTCCGGCCCCTCAAATTCCAGACGAATTGCCCGCCTGACGAAACACCTTGGTTTATCAGGTTGCCCGATATATCCGTAATCTTCACGTTCGAGTTGTTCATCAACCCGGTGACGACCACGCGGTCGTCGACCGGCCGGACAGGGTTTGGAAAAGCATACACATCCGAATAACTCGGGCTTGCCTGAATGGCATCACCCCGGTACGATATCAAACCTTTGTCTGTACCGATAAAAACTTCTCCCGTTTGATGATTGATTGCAATACTTTGTATATTATTCGAATATAGAGGCGAATTGTTCATGTCGAAATGATGGATTGTTTTGTCGCCATCCGGGCTTACCAAGAAAATACCCGAACCTGCCGTTCCAATCCATTTCCGGTTTCCGCCATCCACAGCAATGGCATTGACTTGTTCGCCATCTAAATAATAATAGGGCGTTTGATTACCGTCTTCTCGGATGATATGCGTAAAGGTCAGATTGTTGATTGCATTGTTTGGCGAATGACAGATGATGGGGCCGCTATTCGATCCAATCCAGATTTTCCCGTCCAGGTCTTCTACGATGCAGTAAAACTTGGAGCCATGAATGGAATTGGCGCTTGAGGTTTTTAAATTTGTGTGATAGAATGATTGATCATCGGCGTTCCGATCGGGTGTTCCGTTGTCGTTAAAAACCAATATGCCTCCTGTGGTGCCGGAATTATGCGGTACATTCACCCATTTGTTTCCTTTTGAGGTGATGAGTATCTTATCGACGATGCTGGCGCCACTGATACCGGGGTAGTAGAGTGATGTCCATTTCCCGTCGGGCGTCCGTACCGAAATGACGTTCCGGACTTCGCAGTTTGTAGCCCAGAGATTCCGGTCTTGATCGAAACAGACACTTGCTACCCTGACATAACGGTTAGCGGAGGGCGTATTGGGCAAAACACTCTGTAACGTGCTGTTTGTGTGATTAAAAAGATTCACAAAGGTATTATCTTGTATTTCCGCAACGCCTTCTCCAAAGGAAGAAACAAAGTAGTGATTTGCATCGTCGGGATCGACGGCTATGGTCGTAAAATCCTGAATGACTAAACCGGTTTGAGGGTAAATCTTACTATCATCAAAATTCGTCCAGGTCTCATTTTCAAAAGCCATCAAAGTAGCAGGGTTATAGAAACGGTCGAGTCTGAATCCGCCTCCGGCAACTACCAATTTTGAGCCGTGCATGGTTACGAAAGAGGCCAAATTACGCTTCGGGCCGCCAATATTCAGGTCTTTGACAAACGGTTCAAATTGATTTTCCCCTTTTCGCCTGATTCCGACCAATCCGTTTACACCTCCGGCAATCCAAAAGTTTGCATCATTTTTCAAGGCAGCCACATGGTTTACTACGCCCGCATTGACCGATTCGTATCGGGTCGGCGAATTGAATAAATAGAGTGTGGAGGCGGTGAATGCGACTAAATAATCGGGCAGTAACGTCATGCCTTTCAGATCTGTATGTTTGATGATGGGTTTAATTTCTCCGTTTGGTTCCAAATAAAACACACCGCTCTTTTCGACGCAAAAACAAAGCTTTTCTTGAAAAAGCGAGAGTTGGCGGATGTTTTTTGCATCGAAATCAGGCGAGTGGATGGGAACAGAAGTCCAGTTGCTGTTATCTAACAGATTGTCACGCAGATTGCCTCTTTTTAGCCCTTCGCCTGTGGAGGCATACACCGTTTCACCCACGATACAAACCGAATAAGCCGGAAGATTGAACCGGTACGTTTCGGCTATTTCTTTTTTATCCATTTGAATAACTACAACGCCGAATGGAGTTGATAAATAAGCCTTTTCGTTATGAAAATCAATCTTCATCGGTTTTTTATCGGCAATATTGCCTGCATTCATCACGTAGGGCAGGTTGCTGATTCCGTTTTCATCCATCAAATCAATATTCCCGTTCGCATACGCGATCAATAACATCTTAACGGCAGGGTTATACCCAATCAACTCGATTCCGCTATCGCTCAATCCGGTTTGTCGCGAATATAAAATAATGCGGTTGTCTTCTTTACCATAGCTATACAAAGCGCCATCGGCCACTCCGAACACCAAATTGTTCGCTTCGGCGACAGCGGTTGTGTTGGTACTTGCCAAATGAGACCGCCATTCACCCACACGCTGCGCTTGGGCAGTCATCATACCCGATAACAGAAAAACGGTTATAATCAGTCGTATGTTCATATTTCAAAAGTATGCGATGATAAAAACCAGGCTAATTGATGAACAGCTTTCGCGCGGTGGCTGATTGCATTTTTTTCTTGATCACTCAATTCTGCAAATGTCTTTGTAAACCCATCGGGCACAAAAACAGGGTCATAGCCAAAACCGTTATTGCCACGTGGCGATTCGGTAATGTTTCCCTCAATGATCCCTTCAAATACATATTCCTTGCCTTTCAACGCCAAAGCAATAACCGTTCTGAAGCGGGCTTTCCGGTTGGTTTCGCCCTCCAGCGCCTGCAATAATTTCCGGATATTGGCTTGGCTGTCGTGCGCCGGACCTGCATACCGCGCCGAATAGACTCCGGGTTCGCCATCGAGCGCTTCCACTTCCAAACCCGTATCATCGGCAAAACAGTCGTATCCGTAATGATCCTTAACGTATCGCGCTTTGATCAATGCGTTACCTTCAAGCGTATCAGCCGTTTCAGCGACATCTTCCGAGCAGTTGATATCCGAAAGCCCGGTCAATATATAGTTGTCCGACAGCATATCCATTACTTCGGCGAGTTTGGACGGATTATTCGTTGCAAAAATCAGATTATCTTTCACAGAAACGGTGTAACAGCTAATTGGAAATTATATCATCATCGAAACAGTTTCATACTTTTTTTTAACGAAAAATAAAGGCTTTTATTTTAGAGGCGGTTTTTTTTTGTATTCCGAAACCCAAAACCCGAATCCCGAAACCCGAATCCCCAAAACAAAGAAACCAAAAACTTCTCCCCCCTATACCTCAATGTCACTAAAACAAGAAGAAAATTCGTGCTCCGTCATTGCGAGCGGAGCGAAGCAATCCAGGTTTGCAGGCATTCTG
>JAIRJR010000337.1 GCA_031260575.1 Tannerella sp. | reverse complement strand
ATGGCAATAATTCGACAGATAGATTATCCTGCTTAAATAATGCGATTATGCTGATAAACTGCCTGATGTCATCAGGTGAGTCGTTAAAACCCGGAATAACCGGTATCCTGATCCATAGTTCGATTCCCGATTCGGCTGTTTTCCATAAATTCTCAATCACTGTATCGTTTCCTAATCCCAAACGGTTTTGATGCGTTTCCGAATCGTAGTGTTTAAAATCAATAATCATGGTGTCGACAAACTCAAAAAGTTCGGGTAAACGGGCGCAGGTACCATTGGTTTCGATGGCTGTAGGAACTTGAATGGCTTTGCACCTTGCCAGCAACGTTTTCAACGGCTTAAACTGCAAAGTAGGCTCACCGCCTGTGAGCGTAATGCCGCCCTTGCCGGAAAAAAGCGGTTTGGACTTCTCTATTTCCTCAATCAATGTATCAATGTCGTATTCTTTAGCGCTCCAAGCGATTCCTTTGTTCCTGTTTTTACTGAGGCACTGCCTGCCGATGCAAATCCGGCAACGATTTCGGTCAAGTGTTTTATTCTGAACAGCGCCGTACGGACAAACCGTGTCGAGCAACTTATCGCTGTAAACCAGCATCGTCCCTTCAATTGCTATTCCTTCGGGGTTGGAACACCATGGACAAGACAGGTTGCACCCTTGAAAATGATACAACAACCTGTTTCCCCGACCATCCTGGGAATAGTTCCATCCTTTACTGAATATTTTGATGCAATCCATGTGTGCGCAATAATATTGTTATCTATTCACGTGCAGGTTGAATGGTTTTTAATTTGGTAATCAGGAATACAAGGTATGATACACATACTGTCAAAACAATCACGGCTCCTATCTGTCCGCTTAGATTATCGGATGCTATACCCATCAACACTGGGAAAACAGCGCCACCTGAGATACCCATAATCATTAAACCTGATATTTCGTTGTTCCGGCTAGGCATATACATCAATGCCCTTGAAAAAATAATGGGGAAAACATTTGAATTACCTACTCCGATCAGTGCAATGCAAACATAAATGGACAAAGTGTCGAAGCTGAAAAACAGTCCCAATACGCCGACCAGAATTGTGAATGTGCTGATTACGAAAAATCTTTGCGCCGAAAATTTGGCTAAAATAAACGTTCCGGCAAAGCAACCTAATGTGCGGAACATGAAATAGATACTGGTTGCATATCCTGCCTCGGCAAGCGTCATGCCGGCGCGCTCCAGTAAGAGTTTCGGCGAAGTGATATTGACGCCGACGTCAATTCCTACATGAACCAATATACCGAAAAACAGACAGAATATCAAACCGTTACCCAACAATCTGAAACATTCACCAAAAGTAGATGGCTTTCCTTCAATAGGCAACTCCTTGATATCGGTAAAAAACAAATAAATTACCGCGACGATACTAATCACGGCAAAAATGGGAAATAACAGTTTCCAATCGCCATAATGTATCACAGCCTGCGTTGCAATGATAGGCGCTATCAACGATGCGATTGCTTTTACAAATTGTCCCATAGTCAGGTAGCTGGGAAGTTTTTTGCCGCTGACTAAGTTGGCTAACAACGGATTGAGCGACACTTGCATCAAGGTGTTCCCCAAACCGATCAAAGAAAAAGTAACGAACATAGACACATTGTTATAGATCACGAAAGGGATACATAGCCCGCAGAAGGTAACGATGATACTTAATAAAACAGTTTTTCGACGGCCGATTTTGTTCATTAACAATCCAGTAGGTACCGAAAAAACAAGGAACCACAGGAATACCATGACAGAATAAAAGTTGGCAGCAGTATCCGACAGGTTAAAATCAGCTTTTACATAATTTGTCGCAATCCCTACCAGGTCGACAAAACCCATAGTAAAAAAGGCAAACATGACAGGAATGATTTTGGGAATAACATTTTCATTTTTCATATCTTACTAATATTATAGCGTAATTTAATTAATAACGTAGTATGCAAACTATTGTTGTTTTGCAATTATTATAATAACGGATACACTTTTATATTCGAAAATTTCGCATTGCCATTGCGTACGAAAAACCACAGGCACCCGCCTTTCTTTTCGGGCAGGCGGTTGACAATGCAGCGTTCGTTATTGATACTCACATCAATGATGTCTTCTTTCATCACGATGTCCAACTTGATGATTTTATCCAACCCACCGACCGATTCAATCCACGCATCATTGCCAAATCGTACAATTTGCGCCTTGGGCGAAAAACTCAACTTATAGCCGTCGCCAGCTTTTTCATTGGTGCGTATAAACAACCCGAATTCATCGCTGTTGTCGGTTGGCTCAATTTCCAATGTCACACGGCAACTGTATGGCACATTGGCGATATAAGCCCCCCCTATTGCCCCCGAAGCGTTGATAAACGCCTGATCCGATGCCTGCTTGGTTGCATTTTCGGAAGCAACAAGATTGAAGTTTATAGGTGCGCCTGTTGCAGGAATCGCTTCAGGCGGGAATTTCGTTGCCAGATCGCCATTGGGAAGTTGGATAGCCTCGCGTAAGACGACGCTCCCCCCAAACTGTTCGCGTCCGTAGTCTTTATATTCTCTTTTTGTAGGCACCCAACCGGCTACGATCCTTCTGTTGCCTGTAAATGCAGCCGTTTTCGCTACATTGACCCATTGCTCTATTAATGCTTGACTTTCAGGAAATTCCCATGGTCCGTAAGGTGATCTCGACTTTAGATAATAGGTATCTCCGACTTGTCCGTATACCAAATAATACCACCCGTTCCATAGAAAATGGTCTGGACATTCGGGATCCCATCGCTGTCCCGATATAAGCGGTTCATGCAGCTTCCATTCTTTTAAATCCTTCGATGTCAGATGGACTAAACAGCCCCGACCTTCGCTCAAGGAATAGTCTTCGATGACACTTGTGATAAACAAATGAAAAGTTCCATTAGTGTCAACCACCACCTTTGGATCCCTGAAATGTCTCTGGCTATAGCCCGGAGCGGACGTATAAAACGGATTGGGTTTTTGCTTCACAAAGTTTATTCCGTCTGTACTAATGGCATAACTCAGTTGCTCATTGACGCGGTTGTCTGCATTAATCAACCGCGTGGCGTAAAAGGCATAAAACTTACCGTCATGATAAGCGACAGAACCGGTGCAGATGGATTTTTCCCAATCTTCGTCTATTCCGATTGCAATGGGATGGTGTGTCCAGTTTTTCAGGTCTTTGGTTGTGCTC
>JAIRJR010000238.1 GCA_031260575.1 Tannerella sp. | reverse complement strand
ATCTTCTTGGTTTTCAATGAAAACTTCTACTTTGTCCCCTGTTTGTAGTTCAGGATTGTATCGAAATTCCGACATGGGAACGACTCCATCCGATTTAAAGCCGATATTGACAACGACTTCACGTTTGTTTAATGCAGTGACCGTACCCACAACTACCTCTTTGTCTTTCATCGTACTCAAGGTTTCATCGTAAGTTTTCATCAAATCCTCTTTGTTTTGTTCTTCAAAGGCTTCCCCTTTTTCAAAAGAATCCCAATTAAAATCTTCTACTGGAACAATGTTTTTTAAATTTTCCATGCTTAAATGTTAATACTCCGTTAATTAAAAGTTAGACAATATGTTAATAATCTCAAAAAATTGCCGCAAAGGTAACTCTTTTTCTAAGAATAAAGGGCGATTTTTAAAAAAAATCGCCCTTTATCTTTATCCGGCATGTTTTTTGTAGTAGAACTGCCGGAAAAAGTGGTCGGCAAAAAGCAACATAACGACAAGCAAACCAAATAAAAGGTAAGGTGTGGGAATCGAAACGTGCGGAAACGTTATATTGATTTGCGGAATGCCCACATACACCAAAGCAGCTATTGCCAACCCGATTGTAAACAAGGTGGCTACAATCAAAGCAAATATATGAAGCAGTTGATTCCGTTTGGCAATACTTGCGGCTTCATTCATGATCCGTTGCATCATTATCGACCGGAAATCCGGTGGCAACGTTTCTTTGGGTAATTGACTGAAAAGCGTTTTCAGTATGTCTTGATCGTTTGGATTCATATCTGTTATTCTTTAATTCTTTTTATATCCTTTATCCTCCATTAAAATAGGGTTTTCATAATCTATGCCATTGACTGCATGATAATCCATAATTTTTTCCGAATGCGATGCAGTTTGGTCTTGACATTCGAATGGCTTAATCCTGTAATCATCACAATTTCTTCTACAGGCTTTTCTTGTAAGTAGAAGAGTGAGACCAGCGCCCGTTCATCCGGCGGAAGTTGTCCGACCGCCTTGTCAAGCCTGCATAACTGTTCTTCTTTATCTATTTGCTCCATTTCGTCGTTTGTCTCAATTGCTGTTGCATTTTCGATCATCGACTCTTCGATGGCAAGCCATTCCATTTTTTTCTTCCTTGTTGCCGAGACAGCTACATTATATGCAATCCGATAGAGCCATGTGGAAAAAAGGCTGTTTCCCTGAAACGACGAAAGCGAACGAAAAACTTTTAAAAAAACGTCCTGAGTCAATTCTTCAGCATCTTCCCGATTGCCTGTAATTTTGAAAATCAACGAAAATACAGATTGGCCGTACCGTTCCAATAGGGCGGCAAAACACTCCGTTTCACCGGCTTGTATCTTTTCAACATAATAGGCGTCGGTACATTTATTCATCCGCTCATTTCAAGTTATCATGTATTGCGGTTATTTGACGCAGAAAAAAAGAAATGGTTACAAACCAAACTCTTTTTTAATGATTTCCACATAATCCAATTTTTCCCATGTAAATAATTCGACTTCCAGAACAATCGGTTCAGGCATATATCGTGATACATAAGTTTTAGTTACCGTGCGTGGTTCGCGCCCAAAATGTCCATACGAAGCGGTCTCCAAAAAAATCGGGTTTCGCAGTTTCAGCCGTTCTTCTATCGCTTTCGGGCGAAGGTCGAAGAGTTGTTGAATCTTTTGTGAAATCATACCATCGTCGATCTGTACGTTCGAACGACCGAAAGTATTGACAAAAACGCTTGTAGGATGAGCTACCCCGATGGCATACGATACCTGTACCAATACTTCACCGGCTACTCCTGCAGCAACCAAGTTTTTGGCAATATGCCGTGCAGCATACGCTGCGGAACGGTCGACTTTCGAAGGGTCTTTTCCCGAAAATGCACCCCCGCCGTGCGCTCCTTTTCCTCCATAAGTATCTACGATAATCTTGCGCCCTGTCAAACCGGTATCGCCATGCGGGCCTCCAATCACAAATTTACCGGTCGGATTGACATGATAAATGATCCGGTCATTAAACAAAGCCCGGATATTCGCCGAAAAACGAGCCATGACTCGTGGAATCAGTATTTTGATGATATCTTCCTTGATTTTATCACCCATCATCCGGTCGGCTTCTTCCCGGGAACACCCATTGTGTGCAGTCAAAAATTCATCGTGTTGGGTTGATACGACAATGGTATCTATCCTCAGGGGTGTACCGTTTTCATCGTATTCGATTGTCACCTGGCTTTTTGAATCGGGGCGGAGGTAAGGCATCAACTCGATTTCATTTTTCCGAATCGAAGCTAATTCTTCCAGCAATGTATGCGAAATCACCAAAGCCAGGGGCATCAATGTATCCGTCTCTATGGTCGCATATCCGAACATCATCCCCTGATCGCCCGCTCCCTGCTCATAAGGGTCGGCGCGTTCTACTCCGCGGTTGATATCCCCGCTTTTTTCATTTATAGCTGAAAGTACGCCACACGTTTTGGCTTCGAATTGGTATTCGCTTTTCGTATATCCGATTTTCTCAATCACGTTCCGAACAGTTTCCTGTACATCCACATACGCTTTTGATTTCACCTCGCCGGCCACAACAACCTGACCGGTGGTCACTAATGTTTCGCATGCCACTTTCGAATTGCTGTCGTAAGCCAAAAACTCATCCAACAATGCATCCGATATTTGATCGGCAACTTTATCGGGATGTCCTTCCGATACCGATTCTGAAGTAAATAAATAACTCATTACGCTGTAAAATTATAAATTAATAAAACATAATGAATTGACAGTGATTAAAAAATGAAGCCGAACGGCAAGAAAGGATTTTAGCATTTTTTCCTGTGGTTGCAAGCATTACAAATCTGTCCACTTCAATTCTGATGCAAAAGAAGTAAAAAAATATGAATCAGCAATGGTTTTGACAATTTTTATAATTTCCCTTCATCTCCATGTTTTAGAAAAGTCAGAAAAAACTCCTACCGCGTCAGGAAGTCAATCATATCGGTGATGGCTTTGCTGCATACGGGGCAGAAAGTATCCGTCAGGGTTATTTGATTCATAAGGCATTGTTGACGAGGTCGATACACGCCTTTCGTCACATATCCGCCACCTTCGAATACACCTAATTTGTCGGCATATTCTTTCGTGTTGGGAGTGGGAACCGGCGTTTTGCTTTCGAGCATCCCTTTCCACGTTTTTTTGTCAAAATCGACCAATGTTGTCAAGTTTGGCTCCCATGGCTCGCGATTGACGGGATACATTTCATTGTACGAAACGCCACCAACATATTCATCTCCCAAGCCGAGCATCAGATGTCCGAATTCATGTACGTATACCTTGCCTGTCAAAGCGGAATGATGTGCGGCGCTTATGCCGTAGAAATTATAGATACCGCCGCCGCCATATTTTTGGGTATTCGACAAAACGTAGATATAATCGTAAGCGACATGGCCTGCGATATTGCGCAATTGTTGGAAATCGCTGATGGTCTGATAGCGTTCGGAGTCGAATGTATAGAAATTAGCTCCTGTGGCGGTTCGTTTCCATATGTGCTCTCCGGGAATTGTCACTCCTTCGTCGGGCGAAGGCGCCCAGACTGCTACAATATTAAACCGGTTGCGATTCTCTTTAAAAGGAGAATATTTGAAAAA
>JAIRJR010000219.1 GCA_031260575.1 Tannerella sp. | reverse complement strand
AAGACAGTCAAATTAAGCGATGCTGAGGAAAAACAACGTCTCGGAGAATATTACAACGCTGCTGAAGTTTATCGCAAGTTATACACCAAGTCGAAATCCGACCAGAAAGAGTTGCGCTCTTATATCGCTTTTCACAACGGAGAGTGTAATCGCCTGATAAATAATACGCCACGTGCACTAAGCGCTTATATGAATGCACTCCGGTATCAATACCCCGACAGCAGTTTATATCTGCGTCTTGGCCAGATGTTTCATAAAAGCGGTAGTTATTCGGAAGCAATCAAATACTATGGCGAATACCTGTCAGTCCATCCGAACAGTGTGATTGCTGCCAATGGAATCAAAGGTTGTGAAATGGCTCTAAACAAACAGACTACGCTTTATGAAGTCGCACGCATGGAAATATTCAACTCACGCCGCAGCGAATTTTCACCAATGCTGAACGGTCAAAACTACGACCAACTCTATTTCGGTTCTACGCGGGGCGTAGTACACAAAGACTCTGTCAATGGGGTTACCGGAATGAAAAACACGGCCCTCTTTGTTGCCAAAAAAGACGAAAAAGGCGTTTGGCAAAAACCTGAAGCTGTCGAAGACCCTGTCACAAGCGGATTTGACGAAGGCACTCCATCCTTTTCGAAAGATGGCAATACCATGTATTACACCTATTGCGCGGCAGATGCAATCGATCCGCGAACCGCAGAGATCTATATTTCGACACGTAGCGGCGCAGCATGGGGCAAAGGTCAACGTGCCAATATTGTGAAGGATTCGATTACATTACTTGCTCATCCGGCGGTTTCGCCCGAAGGTACCTACCTCTATTTCGTTTGCGAAACATTCGGAGGATACGGCGGGAAAGACTTGTTCAGGGCGCGTTTAGTGGGTGGAACCGACTTTGGCCCGATGGAAAATTTGGGTCCCGAAATCAATACCGAAGGCGATGAATTGTTTCCCTACGTGCGCGATTCGGTTACCCTATATTTTGCTTCGAATGGTCATCCCGGAATGGGAGGGTTGGATATTTTCAAAGCAACACAAGACAGTACCGGAAAATGGCACGTACAAAATATGGGTGCGCCCGTCAACTCAATGGCTGACGATTTCGGAATCACATTCGAAGGTGTAAACGAACGTGGTTTCTTCTCCTCGAATCGAAATGATGCAAGGGGATGGGATCATATTTATTCATTTACATATCCGGTGATTACGATCTCGATCGAAGGATACGTCGCTGATATAGATGATTATATCATCGAAGATGCCACAGTCCGCATTGTCGGCAAAGATGGATTGAATGTCAAAGTGCCTGTTAAACCGGATGGTTCATACCGGGTCGAACTCGAACGCGACATCAGTTATGTCATGATGGCCAGCGCACCGAACTATCTGAATCAATTTTTCGAACTCACCACCGATGTCGAGGAGAAAAACGAAACCTACTATGTTGATTTTGTGCTTTCACCTGTTGGTAAACCTGTTGTTGTGGAAAATATCTTTTACCAATTTGACAAAGCCGATTTATTACCCGAATCGAAAGAAGCGCTCGACGGACTCACCAAAATATTGGTCGAAAACCCGAATGTCACAATCGAATTGGGTGCACACGCCGACCGGAAAGGCTCGGTCCTCTACAACGAAGGATTAGCTCAACGACGCGCACAGTCCGTAGTCGACTACCTGATCGAAGCCGGCATTGATACAGCGCGGTTATCGGCAAAAGGATATGGCAAAAGCGTCCCTAAGACTGTCACAAAAAAAATGGCTGAAGATCATTCGTTTATGGAAGAGGGATCGACATTGTCGGAAGAGTTTGTCAATTCACTCACCCCTGAAGAACAAGACATTGCCGACCAATTCAACCGCCGAACCGAATTTCAGGTCACAGGCCTCGAATACAATCTGCGTTAAAACCAAATTTTCAGTTACTCAATTATTCCGTTACTCAGTTATTCCGTTACTCAGTTACTCAATTATTCATATTTGTCAAACGTTTCTATCATTTCACCATCAAGTCATTGTGATTTTTTAACAAGGAATACTTGCTTTTGGCTTTTGAAAGTATTATTTTTGTGCCGGATTTAAAGGGGATGTTTCTCTTTTACTCCCTTAAATGTTTATGAATCAAATAACAATCTCGAAATAATGGCAGAAAGCAGAAAAAAAGCGCCGGTATCGTTTTTCTATTCACGTTTTATTTCCATTATAAGCATCTCATTATCGTTGTTTCTGATGGGGCTGTTTTTACTTTTCGGGTTGTTAGGCAATGAACTTTCAGTCTATATGAAAGAGAATATTTCTTTTTCCATCATATTAAAAGATGGAATGAGGGATTCAGAGGTCGAAAAGTTGCAAAAAACGTTGGATGCCATGCCATTTATCAAATCCTCCAGGTATATTTCCAAAGCGGATGCAGCAAAAGAAATGATCGCAGAGTTGGGCGAAGACCCGCAGGTTTTTTTGGGTTTCAATCCATTTCATTCCGCTTTGGAGGCAAAATTGAATTCGGAATATGCCAATATCGACAGCCTGAGCGTGATTGAGAAGCGTCTGTCGGCAGAGACAAATATAACGGAAATGCTCTATCAGCAAGACATGATGCAGATCGTGAATAGCAATATCCGACGCATCGGCGCTGTTCTCTCCGTATTGATTCTCGTATTGATGATTATTTCGTTTGCATTGATTAATAACACAATCCGTTTACTGATCTATTCAAAGCGTTTTTTGATTTACACGATGCGGTTGGTTGGGGCGACACCGGGTTTTATCCAAAAGCCTTTTATCAAGTACAATATCACAAGCGGCTTTTTTGCCGGTTTATTGGCCATATTCATGTTGGCGGGAGCATTGTTTTTTTTACAAAGGGAATTGGTGGGATTGGATCAGATCATTCGATGGGAAGGTTTGGTCATTATCGGCATATTGATTTTGGCGCTTGGGATTATACTCTCAGTAGCAACGGCTAGCTTAGCAGTAAACCGGTATTTGAAAATGAAGCGAGGGAAAATGTATTATATTTAAAAAAAAACAGAGAAATAAATAACAAAATGATGGACAGGGATTTTGCATTTGGAAAAGAAAACTTTATTTGGATTGGCATATCAATTGCCTTTATCATCATGGGATTTGTGTTAATGAGCGGGGGCAGTTCGCCCGATGGCATTTCATTCAATCCTGAAATTTTCAGCAAACAGCGTATCGTGGTTGCGCCGATAATCATCATGATTGGTTTTTTATTAATGATTTTTGCTATCTTGAAAAAGAGCGGCAAAACAAAACCTGTGGATAACATCACAAAAGGATGAATTGGATTGAAGCGCTTGTTCTTGGCGTCATACAAGGCTTAACGGAATTTTTGCCGGTAAGCAGTAGCGGGCATTTGGCAATATCCGGAACACTGTTCGGGTTGAATGGTGAAGAAAATCTGGCTTTTGCCATCATTGTACATGCGGCTACGGTTTTGAGCACGATATTTGTGTTATGGCCCGAAGTATCAAGCCTTTTTAAAGGATTATTTTCGTTTAAACGGAATACGGAGACACAGATGGTATCTAAGATATTGCTTTCTGTCGTCCCGGTCTGCATCGTTGGTCTGTTCTTTAAAGAGCATATCGCCGCGTTATTCGACGACAATCTGCTTTTCATCGGCGTGATGTTGTTGGTCACAGCTGCCTTGCTGGCTCTTTCGAGTTATATCAAACCGCTTCAGAAAAGTGAAATATCGTTTACTGATGCCTGTTTGATCGGGGTCGCGCAAGCCTTTGCCGTTTTGCCCGGCCTCTCACGATCCGGTACGACCATCGTAACCGGTTTGCTTTTGGGAAATCAAAAAGAATCGGTCGCAAAATTCTCTTTTCTGATGGTGATCATTCCGGTACTGGGAGAAACGGTTCTCGATTTGAAAAAAGGATATTTTTCAGTCGAATCGTTAGGGATATCACCATGGGTTTTGTTATGCGGTTTCCTGGCTGCATTTCTTACCGGCACTCTGGCCTGTAAGTGGATGATTCGATTGGTTAAAAGCAGTAAATTGATCTATTTTGCTTATTATTGCATAGCAGCAGGACTATTTGCTGTCATTTATTCATTAGTTAAATAGGGTAATGGATTTTTTCGCAGGCGAAGTACTTTATTTTAACAAACCGCTTGATTGGACATCTTTTGATTTGGTCAGTAAGTTTCGCAATCAACTGTCAAAAAAACTGAAAGTGAAAAAGATCAAAGTCGGACATGCCGGGACATTGGATCCGAAAGCGACAGGCGTATTGATTGTCTGTACCGGAAAGGCGACCAAGCGAATTGAAGAGTTTCAGGATCAGACCAAAGAGTATGTAGCGACTTTGAAATTGGGCGCAACCACCCCTTCGTACGACTTGGAGAAAGAAATTGACCAAACCTATCCGGTCGATCACATCACCTTAGAAAAGGTTGAAAAGGTCTTATCGACATTTGTGGGAACGATTCAGCAGGTGCCGCCTGTTTTCTCCGCCTGCAAAATCGATGGGAAAAGAGCTTATGAGATTGCCCGTTTAGGCAACGAAGCCCCGTTAAAAGCCAAAACCCTGGTTATTGATGCGTTGGAACTATTAGAATATACATTGCCGGAGATCAAAATCAGGGTGGTATGCAGCAAGGGGACTTATATCCGCGCATTGGCGCGCGACATTGGCATCGCGCTTGATTCGGGCGCTCATCTGATCGCGCTCGAACGCACACGCATCGGGCAAGTCACATTGGACCAATGTATTTGTCCTGACGATATTGAAACTTTTCTGAACAGAGCGACAATCATTACAGAAGATCAATAATTTTTATTATATATAGCACATGAAATTATCTAAATTCAAATTTACTTTGCCACCGGAGTTGATTGCAAAATATCCGGCCCCGCATCGGGATGAGTCCCGTATGATGGTCGTCAATCGGAATACCGGTAAAATCGAACACAAAATATTCAAGGATTTGATTCATTATTTTGGCGCGGGAGATGTGTTTGTGATGAACAATACAAAGGTTTTCCCCGCCCGTTTGTATGGCAGTAAAGAAAAAACAAAAGCAATCATTGAAGTATTCTTACTCAGAGAATTAAACAAAAACCTCCGTCTATGGGACGTATTGGTAGACCCTGCGCGCAAGATTCGCATAGGCAATAAACTCTATTTCGGCGAAGACGAGTCGATGGTAGCCGAAGTGATTGATAACACCACTTCGCGTGGCCGAACTTTGCGATTCTTATACGATGCGCCGCACGATGTTTTTAAGCAGACATTATACGCTTTGGGCGAAACGCCTATTCCCAAATACATGGACCGGCCTGCCGAACCGGAAGATGTGGAGCGTTATCAAACGATTTTCGCTACGGAGGAAGGCGCTGTCGTAGCACCGTCAGCAGGACTGCATTTCAGCCGGGAGCTGATGAAACGCCTGGAAATCAAAGATAGCAAGTTTGTTTATCTGACGGTACATTCCGGATTGGGAAATTTTCGTGAAATTGATGTGGAAGATTTATCCAAACACAAGATCGACTCCGAACAGATTATAATCAAGGCAGATGTGGTTGAAGCGGTCAACTTTGCCAAAGACAACGGGAATAAGGTGTGTGTCGTGGGAAGTTCTGTGATGCGAGCGATCGAATCGGCAGTCAGTACCGATCGACATTTGAAGGAATTTGATGGGTGGACCAATAAATTCATCTTTCACCCGTACGAGTTTAGTGTAGCCAACGCGATGGTCACGAACTTTCACATGCCGCTCTCTACATTACTGATGATGGTTGCTTCGTTCGGCGGGTATGAATTGACAATGGAAGCGTATCATATCGCCATAAGAGAGAAATACCAATTTTGTGCGTACGGCGATGCCATGCTGATCCTATAAATGGTATGTACCTGTCTTGGTTTGGGATCCAACCTGGGTGACAGGCGTCAACAAATAAACGGCGCAATTGCATGGTTGGCTGAGATAGCCGGAACAGTACAGGTTATCTCAGATTTTCATGAAACCCTGCCTTGGGGATATCAATCATCGAATCCCTATTTGAATGCTGCCGTTCAAATCGAAACCCCGCTATCGCCCCATGACCTCTTGTCGGTAATCCAAAAAATCGAATTTGATTTAGGTCGTACGTCAAAAAGTAAAGCCTGCCAATATACAGACCGGCCGATTGACATAGACATATTAATCTATGGCGATTTGATCCTGCATACTCCCGGTCTTGTTCTCCCACATCCGCTGATGCATAAACGTTTATTTGTCCTGCAACCCTTATCCGAAATCGCTCCGAACGTCATACATCCGGTATCGGGCAGAACCATTTCCGAATTATATCATGATCTTTTATCTATGCAACAGGAATGAAATGCATCCACAATCAAAAAAATGATTACCTTTGTGATATAAATGGATGTAATTATGTATGAATATGATAATCAGTTGCAAAAGGTTTTATTCCCCGGGAAATATTAAGTTACGGATATGGGTTTCGCTCCTTTTGATTTCTGTAATATCGGGAAAATCGACAATTATGGCTCAAAACTTTGAAAAACTGCGTAATGATATGGTTGAATATCAGTTGAAGCGGAGATATATCCAATCG
>JAIRJR010000324.1 GCA_031260575.1 Tannerella sp. | reverse complement strand
TTATTTCGATAATGCAGAAGGCTCGCATTTCCGCTTTGCTGAAGACAATGCCAAGATTTTGCGTTATGGAGAAAATCCGCATCAGAAAGGCATTTTTTATGGCAATTTCGAAACACTGTTTGAACAGTTGCAGGGAAAGGAAATTTCTTACAATAATTTGCTTGATATAGACGCAGCTATCGCATTGATTTCTGAATTTGACGAATTAACGTTCGCCATTCTTAAACATAACAATGCTTGCGGAATCGCTTCCCGCCCGACGGTGAAAGAAGCGTGGGACGCCGCTCTGACTGCCGACCCTGTTTCGGCTTACGGCGGTATTTTGATTTGTAACGCATCCATCGACCGTGAAGCAGCTGAAGCAATTAACGGAATTTTCTTTGAAATTATCATTGCTCCGGATTACGATACCGGTGCGCTCGAAATTCTGATGCAGAAGAAAAACCGGATTATTCTGATTCAAAAGAAGAATTTACAGTCGAAACTTCAGTTCCGTTCTCTACTGAACGGCGTTTTAGCGCAAGACAGGGACGAAAGTGTTCAGACAGAAAATGATTTAAATATTGTAAGTACAAAATCGCCGGACGAACGGGAAATTGCTGATTTGCTGTTTGCGAACAAGTTAGTAAAACATACCAAATCGAATGCGATTGTTTTGGCAAAAAACAAACAGCTTTGCGCAAGCGGAACCGGTCAAACTTCGCGGGTGGACGCTTTGAAACAGGCAATTGAAAAAGCCAAATCATTCGGACTGCCGTTAGAAGGCGCAGTTATGGCTTCCGACGCCTTTTTCCCTTTCCCCGATTGCGTGGAAATTGCAGGGAATGCAGGAATTACCGCTGTTGTCCAGCCGGGAGGTTCCATCAGAGATAATTTATCTACAGAATATTGTAATACACATAATATGGCGATGGTATTGACGGGAATTCGCCATTTCAAACATTAAAAAAGAATATGGGATTATTTTCATTTACTCAAGAAATAGCAATGGATTTAGGTACGGCGAATACCATCATCCTTTGTAATGGAAAAATAGTGGTTGACGAACCTTCAGTAGTAGCTTTAGACGATCGCAGCGATAAAATCGTGGCAATCGGAAAACAAGCCCAACTGATGGAAGGTAAAACGCCGGCAAAAATCAAAACTATCCGTCCGCTGCGCGACGGAGTAATCGCCGACTTTAATGCGGCAGAGCAAATGATTCGCGGATTAATCAAAATGGTCAATTCAAAAAATCATTTTTTCTCTCCGTCATTGCGAATTGTGGTATGTATCCCGTCAGGAAGTACGGAAGTGGAAATCCGCGCCGTCAGAGACTCTGCCGAACACGCCGGAGGCAGAGACGTTTATATGATTTACGAACCGATGGCGGCGGCTATTGGAATCGGTCTCGACGTAGAAGCGCCCGACGGAAATATGGTGGTTGATATAGGCGGCGGAACAACAGAAATTGCTATTATCTCTCTTGGCGGAATTGTTTCCAACAAATCCATCCGGATTGCCGGCGACGATTTGACGCAGGATATTATTGAATATATGGGACGCCAACACAATATGCGGGTTGGCGAACGCACGGCGGAATTAATCAAAATCAATGTCGGATCGGCGCTTGTCAATCTGGAAGAACCGCCCGAAGATTATGTTGTTTACGGACCGAACCGTATGACTGCTTTGCCAATGGAAGTGCCGGTTTCCTACCAGGAAATTGCCCATTGTTTGGATAAGTCTGTTTCTAAAATAGAAATGGCTGTATTGAGCGCATTGGAAAGTACGCCACCCGAATTGTATGCCGATATTGTTCGCAATGGAATCTATCTTGCCGGCGGCGGCGCTTTGCTGAAAGGCTTGGATAAAAGACTTTCGGATAAAATTAACATTGCATTTCATATTGCGGACGATCCTTTACATGCTGTGGCAAAAGGAACTGGAGTAGCATTAAAAAACATTCACAAGTTTAATTTCCTTATTCGCTAATTGAAGAATTTATTTAACTTCATTCTCAGGCATATACACTGGCTGCTATTTTTCTTCTTAACCGCCTTTTCATTGTATTTGCTGGTTCACAGCAGCGAATTTCAACGAAGTAAATATTTGTTGGTTTTTCAGGAAGTGGCTGGAAAGGTATATTCTGTTTCCAACAGCGTCCAATCGTATTTGAATCTGGAAAAGACCAATGCCGATTTGATGAACCGGATTGTCGTTCTGGAAGGAGAGGTTCAAAACTACAAAAAACAGGTGGAAATTCTTAGCGACCGGACGTCTCCGGACACAATCAGGTTGGGAGCCGATGAGGCTGTTTACCAGTTTATTCATGCAAGAGTGATTCATAATCAAATATCTGAAACGAACAACTATATTTTGCTGGATAAAGGGTCAGACGACGGTATCGCACAGGATATGGCGGTAATTTCCGTACAGGGAATTGTCGGGGCTGTCGATTTTGTTTCTTCTCACTTTTCGCGCGTTATTCCTATTCTAAACTCAAGATACAGACCAAGTTGTATCATAAAAAATACCCGGTTTTCCGGCTCGCTGCTTTGGGATGGGAAAGATCCACGTTATACTTCTTTGAGCGGTTTGCCCAGTCATGCCACCTATTCAAAAGGCGATACGATTATCACAAGCGGTTATTCGGCTACATTTCCCGAAGGATTTTCGGTTGGAGTTGTAGAAGATGCTTATAAAAGGAAAAATGAAGAATATAATTCATTGAAAGTGCGTTTATTTACTGATTTCAGCACATTGAACGAAGTGATGGTTATCAGGAATACACTCCGGCAAGAGCAATTAAATACAGAGAAAGGAGGTATTATAGAATGAGTAAAGTATCCTTTCAACTGATTTT
>JAIRJR010000129.1 GCA_031260575.1 Tannerella sp. | reverse complement strand
TGGTTACGTACAGTCTGCTTGGCTGGGATATCATGTCGACAGTGATTTGGATTGCTATCATTGTAGCCATTTTCACAATGATTGGAGGGTATACGGCTGTTGCCTATACAGGTACGATTCAGGTAGTGATTATGATTGTCGGAGGAATCATCATGCTGACTGTTGGTTTGGTCAAGGTCGGCGGATGGAGTGAGTTGATGGCTCATGCACCGGATATGATGAGTATCGCACGACCTTATGACGATGGCATTTATCCGTTTTGGGGGATTTTAGCAACTGCCTTTTATGCAGGCGTTTTTTATTGGGGTATCGATCAGGTCAATGTCCAGCGCGTATTGGCTGCTACCGATTTAAAAACAGCAAGATACGGATCTATGTTTGCCGTTTTACTGAAACTCCTGCCGGTTTTTATCTTTGCGCTACCCGGCGTGATTGCATTTGCCCTGTTCCCCGGCGAACTTGAAGGCGATGAAACCAAACAAACTTTTGTCCTTCTTTTGAACAAACTGCTCCCGACCGGATTACGCGGTTTGATGCTGGCTTCGCTACTTGCCGCCCTCATCTCGTCCTTAATTGCAGTCTATAACTCAGTTTCTACATTAGTAGTGCGGGATTTTATTGTCAAGTTCAAACCCGGTATTTCGGAAAAACGGCAGGTAACCATTGGCAGATACATCATTATGATTGCCGCCCTTTTGGGAATTGGCGCCGCATGGCTTGTTCACAAAAACGAAGAAGGCTTGTACAAATACTTACAGACCATTTCGGCTTATTTGGTGATACCTATCTTCCCTGCCATATTATTTGGCATAATCAGTAAAAAAGTGACAGTTAAGGGAGCGGGCGTTTCGGTGCTGGTTGGCGTACTGTTATCAACCATTTTCGTTATCGACCAGTTGCTTGGCCCGGATGTCGGCAAACAGATTTTCCCAATTTTGCATCATCCGCTGACCCTGAATTTCGGATATCGCGGATTATGGGCCGAAATAATTATCACAATCGTTTTATTTGCCGTATCAGCCTTTACCGAAAAAACAGCGCCCGAAAAATTAGCCACCACCACCATAAACTTCAGAGGCGGTATCGCCCGTTTTGAAGGAATCAGGGACTGGAGGCTGCATTTGGCGGTTCTGTTTGCGCTTACGTTGGTGATTTACTTTTGGTTAAGGTGATTCATTGTCAATCTGTATTACTTTTCTGAATAACACATTTTTGGAGATTCACAAATAATGAGATTTATTCCCATGTTAACAAGACATTGGTAAAGGCGCTTTTAGCGTTTCCTCTTGCCTGTAAGCCAATCATGGGTGGGCGATCCCATTGGGGGAGTTCGTTGAGATTGATTAGTTGTCCGAACGGCTGAAACCGGTTTTGCTCCATCAAGCCGAACTGACAATATTGTCCGAAACGGGTTTGCACAGAGAGCGTTAAAGGATAGGATTCAACGGGTTTTGATGAGATAACGGTACGCGAACCTTGTTTGACTTGCCATAAAACTATATTTCCGGATTCGACAGATAACCCGCATGCGTTTTCACTTGTGCCGTAGATACAGATTCCACGTGATTGAGCTGTCGCTCCACTGTTTCCAATTGTGGATGCCATCTCATTTCCAGGCAGTTCGACAGTCAACCGATAACTCGATTTCAGGATTCGTAAGCCTAAAAAACTTCCTACAGGCGTTTCATTGCCCAAAATAATCAACGTGTTTTGTGAAAAGTTTATTTCCGGTTTGGGTTTTGATACATCCCAAATCCATTCGTTTCGCAGTCGAGAGGATTGAAAATTGTCGATAAATGCTTGAGGCTGTTGTTGAATTGACGATGAATTGGGCGATTCTGCCTGTAAGCTCGGTGTTCGTCCATAACGAAATGACGGCCATCCGGTGGCTTTGTCCCATATTACTTCTTCCATCATTCCCTGCCGTCCAAGGAATACATGAGCTGCCGCATCATAAGCGTGATACACAAAGAAGTAGCGATTGTCGGGCGTTTCAACTAAGGTTCCGTGTCCCGGACAACGGAATCGGTCGTCGCCGTATAAAATGGGATTACCTTCATATTTTTCCCAAGGTCCTGTAATGGTTTTGGAACGGGCTACACCGGTCATATAATTGCAGTTGCGTCCGCAGCAACCGTTGCCGGAATAAAACATATAAATATAACCATTGTGTTCGACCAAACATTGCCCTTCGATCCCTCCGGCCTCCCAAGTATCCCGCTCGGCAGTAAGCATCGTAAACGCATCGCCTGCAAGTTTCAAACCATCATCAGATAACTTTGCACCTAAAATTTCGATTGTTTTCCCACGATCCAATCCGTAGGCTTTCCAAGTGATATAAAGTTCGCCGTTGACTTCGAGCACATAAGCGTCGATTGCCTCATTCGTCCATTCAACAATCACCCCATGGTCGGTAAAGCCTTCCTTGATATTACTTGTCGTGGCTACGCCGATAAACGATTTCCGGTCGCTTGCCCTACGGGCTGTATAGTAAACATAATAAGTATCATTATGGTAAAATAACTCCGGCGCCCAATAGCTTCCCATCGTCCATGAAGGCATCTCTTTGAACAGCCCCCCAAGGTATGTCCAGTTAACCAAATCTTTCGATTCATAAAGACGGTAAGGAGGCGCCCACTCGGAAGAAGTACCGGCCACATAATATGTATCCCCGACACGAATGACACTTGGATCAGGAATATCACCCGCCAAAACAGGATTACGATATGTTTGTTGACCGGATGCTGAAAGGGTTAAACAAATCAAAACCCATAAAGAATAAAAAGATTTATATACCATTTTTATAGAAAATAATTGACAAATATACAAAGATGTTTCGAATAAAACATCTAATAAACGACATTGATGTAAAATATTTAATACTTTGCCTTCTTTTGATTGGTGCAAATAATTGTTAATTATTTTAAATGATTGTTGAAATGTATGATACAATCAGATAAAACAGTATCTTTATTGCCGGATTTTTTTTGAATATGAAGATAAAAGTTTAATATATAGTATTTTATATGATTATGAAGAGATTATTTTTTACATTGTGTATTGTTTTACCGCTTATTTCCTTGCAGGCTCAGATACAGTGGAGGAACGACCGTACCGGAGTTTATAATGAGACCGGACTGATGAAATCATGGCCTGCAAATGGGCCTGAAATGCTTTGGCATTTTAATGGGTTGGGACGCGGACATTCATCTGTATCCATTAATAAGGAAAAACTGTATGTAACCGGATATACCGACGGGAAAGGATATCTTTATGTATTTGATTTGACAGGCAAATTGTTGAACAAAATCGAATATGGTACTGAGTGGGATTCGGATGGTTACGTTGGTACTCGCAGCACCGTAATGCATGATGACGGAAAACTGTATATCGTAAGTGGCGTAATGGAGTTGTTTTGCTATGATACCGAATCATTGAAACTGCTCTGGAAAAAGAATTACGCAAAGGACTACGGGACAAAAAATACGGCTCATGGCTGGAATGGCCCCCCTTTATTAGTGGGTGAGAAATTAATTATTGCACCCGGAGGACCGATACATCATATTGTAGCGCTGAATAAAACAACAGGCGAAACGATTTGGAGTTCGAAAGGAGCCGCCGAAAACGATATTGCCGGATATGCTACTTGTATCTATATCAGCGATCAACAAGTGCCTCAAGTGGTCGCAATGATGGGCGATCATATACTCGGTGTAGATATATCGAAAGGCAATCTGCTTTGGTCATATCCTCATACCAACCGATTCAGAGAACATCCCAACACACCTGAATATTATAATGGCATGGTGCTGGGTATGAGCGATTATGGTGTAGGTTCCATTATGTTGCGGCTGACAAATGGCGGAAGGAACGTAGAAAAAGTCTGGGCAAGCTCCGACCTTAGCCATAAGACAGGTAATACGCAGCGGATGGGTAATTATGTATATGGTTCGGGCGAAAGAACAAACTGGCATTGTGTGGATTGGATGACCGGCAAGACCATGTACAGCGACCAGACGATTGGCGTTGGTACAATTATCGCTGCCGATGGAATGATCTATATTTATTCTGAAAAAGGAGAAATGGCATTAGTCAAACCGAATCCCGAAAAATTTGAAGTAATCAGTAAATTTAACATTACTTTAGGAACGGAACAGCATTGGGCGCATCCGGTGATTTATAAAGGAGTGCTGTATATCAGGCATGGGGATACGTTGATGGCGTATAAAATAAAATAATGAAAATGATTGTGTGCGATATCAATAAACCAATGCGTCGATGATGACTGACAAAAACACAGGCGAAATCATATTGTACCAACCGGATAATTCTATCCGTTTGGAAGTTATGTTGGAAGATGAAACGGTTTGGTTAACACAAGCACAAATGAGTATGTTGTTTGGCAGGGATAGAACTGTTATCGGAAGACATATACGTAACATTTTTGCGGAAGGAGAATTGCAGGAAAACGAGGTATGTGCAAATTTTGCACATACCACTCAACATGGTGCTATAAGGGGAAAAACTCAAACATCTACTATACAATTTTTCAATTTAGATGTTATTATTTCAGTAGGATATCGTGTCAAATCTCAACGAGGTACACAATTTCGTAAGTGGGCAAACAAGGTGTTAAAGGAATATCTGTTGAGAGGATATGTATTTAACAGGCGAATGGACATGATCGAACAATTTGCAATTGAGACCGAACAGCGCATAACCGTAACTGAATACGAAATTGCGAAATTGAAACATGGTATTGAGGCTGTTTTAACAGACCAAAACGACATCAATGAAGATACTCGCATACAACTTGAACTTGTCAATAAAACGCTGGCTGACTTGCAGGTTAAGAACAGGGAGTTAAACAAGCCGCGCAATCCAATTGGATACAAAATGGACTGATAATAAATATATCACTATGAAAATAAAGAATCTATCTATCCTGACTTGCGTATGCATGTCGTTTTTATTTGTACAATGCCGGATGTCGAATTCCGAATCAACGCAGTACACTGTCGAATGGCGGTACGACCGTACAGGAATTTATGCCAATGAAACCGGACTTTTAAAGACCTGGCCTGCCGGTGGGCCTGAATTACTTTGGTATTACGATGGACTGGGCGAGGGACATTCTTCTGTTGGCATTACTTCTGATAAAGCGTATGTAACAGGTATGCTGGACGGAAAAGGGTATCTATTCGTGTTTGACCTTCATGGCAAATTATTGAATAAAGTATTGTATGGCGACGAGTGGACTGAGAACTATGTAGGTGCAAGAGCAACACCAATCATCAACAACGGAAAGATTTATTTGATGAGTGGTGCCGGCGATTTGGTTTGCTTAAATGAACAAAGTCTGGATGTTATCTGGAAAAAGAATATATTCGTTGATTTTGAATCGGAAAATATACGCTGGGGATTCAACGAATCACCCCTGATTATCGGAGACAAACTCATCATCACGCCGGGCGGTAAAAAAAATAATGTCGTTGCGCTTGATAAAAATACCGGCAAACTGATATGGAGCAGTCCGGGTAAAGGAGATTTATCTGCCTATTGCTCACCGTTGTATATTGGAGATCAGGAAACGCCGCTAATCGTAACCATTACAGCCGAAAATATCATTGGATTGGAGGCTTCCACCGGCAAGTTGTTATGGTCATTTGAAAGTAAAAACAGAAATAACATTCATTCCAATACGCCTGTGTACGCCGACAATAGAATATTATGTACGAGCGTAGACAAGGGTTGTACGATGCTACGATTGTCTGAAGGAGGCCGCAGTGCTGAAATCGTATGGGAATTGCCGGAATGGGACAATATGATGGGCGCTTTGGTCAAGGTAGGTGATTACATTTACGGCTCAGGTTCAGGATATAAGGAGAGAGTTTGGTATTGTGTTGACTGGGCGACCGGAGAAATAAAATACAAAGAAACGGGACTCGGCATGGGCGTAACGATTTATGCCGATGGCATGTTTTATTGCTATACCGATAAAGGCGAAATGGCGCTTGTCAAAGCTACACCCGAAAAATTTGAAATCGTAAGTCAATTTATGATAGAAAAAGGAACAGAACAACACTGGGCGCACCCGGTGATTTATCAGGGAGTTTTGTATGTACGGCATGGGGATAGTTTTATGGCGTATAAAATCAAATAACCATGCCCAAGGAAAAAAAGTTATTACGGTTTGACCCAGAATTGATTCCGCCCTAACATTCCGAGTTTGTCGAGTGAGCCGCGTAATTTCAGTTTTCCGTCTTTCTCGCGAGAGATGGTCACATAGTATTTATCACCACTTGCAGGGTCTAAAATAAATCCACCGTCTAATTTATCGCCTTTTTCTTTCATGTCGGTGATAATGACCATACCCAAAATGGGCTTATCCTTGTTTTCGCCTTTGCATTTATCACACTTTTTATCCGGATCTTGGAAAAGCGTTTCCACTTTACCGTAATATTTCCCGTCGGTATCCTTATAGATACGGACAATAGATTTCGCTTCACCCGTTTTATCATCAATGGTTTTCCAACTGCCGACAATGTTGTTTACTTGCGAAAATGCTACAAACGGACACAGCAAAAATGTTAAAAATAAGTATTTCATAATAAAATGATATTTAAAATTCGAGGGCAAATGTAATAAAA
>JAIRJR010000038.1 GCA_031260575.1 Tannerella sp. | reverse complement strand
GATGCCGCTCCCTGCCTGCCGCCTTCCCCTTGCAACGAATAAAATATCTCCTTTACTTTAAGGTTCATAGATACAGGAAGTTCGAGGCGTTTCGCTTACTTCGACCGCATACAGTTCGGAAATATCCGGTTTGAATTGTTCGTATAAAAAGCGGGCAAGATTTTCAGAAGTAGGATGTCCGGGTATTTTATCGTTTAAGTAGCTATGGTCCAAAGTTTCTTCAATAAACTGTTTGACTGCCGTCAGCGATTTATAATCTTTCACAAAGCTGTACTCATTCAAAGTTTCCGATTTCAAATGAACGGTAATCAAGTAATTATGACCGTGCAACCGTGAACAGGGATGTTCATCGGGCAGAAGGTCCAGCACGTGGGAAGCGGAAAATGAAAATTGTTTACTTATCTTGTACATTATTTATTGTATTAGAAATCTCCACCGCAAAGGTAACGTATTTGCGTGAAATTTTGTGTATTCTTTGAAGTTATTTCAAGCAGCAAGTGGGACAAGCCATGATTTTCGATGTGCAATGCGGTTTTGAAAAAAGCGTTGTGGAAGAGAAGGATATGACCATTTTAGCCGGAAAACTGAAACAGTGAAAAGCCGGAATTGCAAAATAAAAAGAAAACCGGTATATTTGCATACGAGTTAATGGGAAATAAAGTGGTTTGCTTACTTATGGTTTTGAAAAAGAAACGTTTATAATAAAAAGGAATTAAAACAATGCAAGCGTCCAAAAGAAAATTGGAAAAAACAGGTAATGAGGCCGTTCGAAGGGTTCCATCACGTAGAAATCTAATCAAAGGCTGTCTTTCGGCTGTCGGGGCTATGTCGCTTGGAGGTTTAAGTTTGAACGTCCGTTCCGGCACGCATGCAGGCGGCGGTGTTAGGGCAGGCAGCGAGGTCGGAACAGGCGGCATAAGTGCAGCCGGTCAAAACGGAAATGCGTACAGGCCCGGATACCTTGACCTTGAAAGTAACGTCGAACTTGAGCGTCGCGAGCAGGCGCTCCGGGCGATACTCGAAAGTCAAACGCAAATAGGCATTTTCGAACATGGTCTCTGTTATTCGACAACAACTGATGAACTATATTGATATATATCGCTTCTTGGAGAATCCGGAAGGGTGTTGGTTGAGCATAATAAAAGAAAACAAAACCAAATATCAATATACACTGTTCCCTGAAATAACAGGGGCTTACTTTTAAATATAAAATAACAATATTGAAAATTAGATGATTACAATGCGAAAAAGGGAAATACTCAGTTAACCGGACAACAATGAAAAAAAATGAGTTACTTTGCATAGTGAAACGAGTAATACAACTATAACAATTAAATAGACGAAAGCAATGGAAAACAAAAAACTAACATTCAAATCACGAGTAAGTGGATTACTTGTCATTATCTTTCTTGCAGCATTTATTCCTTTATTTATTAAGGATTTTCTTAATCAGTCGTTCCCATCAATGTACATATCAGGTGGAGTTTTCTTGTTGATGATTATACTTTTGGCTGGAATGCGATATATTATTCACAATGGAAAACTATATTTAAAAATGTGGTTTATCCCAAATGGGAGTGTGGATATTAATGATATTATTTCGGTAAATAGATCTTATAATTCTCTTTCTTCAAATGCCGGCTCATTAAAGAGACTAAGCATATATTTTAAAACAAATCGTATGTTTTGGCTAATTTCACATGTCAGGGAAAAAGAATTTGTTGAGACACTTAAATCCATCAATCCTTATATTGATTTCTGTATTCCAAAAGAAACAGGAAAATGGCGGATATTAGATTGGGATATCTATAAATAATCATTCTATCAACCTCAATCAATTAAGTGTTATGGATACTTATTTTAGATCGCGTATTAGTGTATTACTTATTGTATTTATACTTACAATATTCATTCCTTTATTTTTTTCGATTCTAAAAAGCAAAACCCACAAAAGACTGTTCGCTCGACCCAATTTGTTACGACAACGAAAACGAGGGACAAGGAGTTGCACAACTAAATTTAGTCGCTTGTCATTCCTGTACACTCGCTCCCGACACAAGTTGCGAAATGAGCAATTTATTTTTAGATAGGCGTTTAATTATTGATAACGCATTTGGATATTTTAAAAATATATAATTATGCCCGAACACCAAAACATAGAATACAAATCCTCATGGCACGATGACTATCTGAAATGGATATGCGGCTTTGCCAATGCGCAGGGCGGGCGGATTTACATCGGCAAGGACGACACAGGAAAAGTCGCAGGAGTGGAAGATTACGATAAATTGATGGAAGAAATTCCCAACAAAATCAAAAATCTGATGGGGATTACCTCCGAAGTCAATCTTTTGCAGGAAAAAGATGAGCATTTCATTGAAATAATCGTTTTGCCATATTCCGTACCGATTTCCTTGCGTGGCAGATATTATTACCGTAGCGGAAGCGTAAAACAGGAATTGACAGGCGCTGCCCTGAATGAGTTTTTGCTCAAACGTGCAGGTCATACTTGGGACGATGTGATAGAAACACGCGCCTCGTTTGATGATATTGATGAAAAAACAGTCAAAATCTTCCTGCGAAAAGCCGAAGAAACAGG
>JAIRJR010000407.1 GCA_031260575.1 Tannerella sp. | reverse complement strand
TTTGTTGATTGCTTTGTTTAATGTAGTCAGTTCGGTTTCCATGCTGATGATTGAGAAACAGAAGGATGTGAGAATGTTGCAAAGTATGGGGGCAGGCGACAGGCTGATACGCAGGATTTTCATATATGAAGGCAATATGATTTCGGTGTTTGGAGCTTTGGCAGGTATCCTGATGGGAGTCACCCTGTGTTTGATTCAACAAAAATTCGGAATTATTAAATTAGGTGAAATGGGGACATTCTTAACGAATGATTATCCGGTGCGGGTTAGTTCCGTCGACTTACTACTTATTTTAGCGACCGTATGTACGATTGGCTTATTGACATCATGGTATACAGTACGCTATTTTGGAAAAAAATGGTTGAACAACAGCCGATTGGCTATCTGCTTGTTGCCTTTACTATTAACCGGTTGTAAGGGATTACCGTCGAATAGGCCAAGCGTGGCTGTCACCATCGAACCGCAGTGTTATTTTGCAGAAAAGATTGCAGGCGACCAATATGAGATATATGCTGTGGTGCCTGCCGGACAAAGCCCTGAAAGTTATGATCCTGCTCCACACGAAATGATATGTATCGCTCAGAGTAGCGCCTATCTGCAAATTGGTGGAATCGGATTTGAACAAGCATGGATGGACATCATCCGTGAAAATAATCCACATTTGAAGTTTTTCGACATGTCTGAGGGTATTCACCTGATAGGCGAAGATATAGAAGAATTTAATGTTAAAGGTTTAAGGACAAATGACGAGGAATTCAATCCGGCGGAAGACGATCATCACCATCATCACGGTGGAGTCGACCCGCATATCTGGAGCGCCCCGGGCACTGCAAAGATTATTGCCCAAAATACATTAAACGCATTTTTAGCTTTAGATCCTGACAACCAAGTCGTTTATCGGGAGAATTACAGGCAATTGATGCAGGAAATCGACGATACGGAACGACAACTTCATTCGATGCTCGATACCTTGACACACAGGACTTTTGTAATCTATCATCCGGCGCTAACCTATTTTGAAAATGAATTTGCGCTGAAACAATTAACCATCGAGTCGGAAGGGAAAGAACCTTCGGTAGCATCATTGAAACAGTTGATTGATGAAGCCAAAAAAGCGCAAGTAAGGGTTATCTTCGTACAACAGGAATTTGACAGCAAACACGCTGAACAGGTTGCCGCCGAAATCGGCGTGCGGACTGTCGTCATCAATCCGTTAGACCGCCGGTGGAACGAACAGATGATGCATATTGCAAAAGAATTGATAAAATAAGATGGATAAGTTGCTTGAAGTGAATGATATAATGGTTTCGTACGGAACAAAAACCGTACTAAAGAATGTCTCTTTTACACTTTGGGAAAATGATTTTCTGGGTATGATCGGGCCGAATGGTGGAGGAAAAACGACTTTGCTAAAAGCCATTTTAGGTTTGTTGAAACCATCAGCAGGTCATATTATCTTTTATCGAGGCGGACAACCTGTCCCTGCACTGAAAATCGGTTATCTTCCACAGATCAATCAAATCGACAAGGTGTTCCCCATTGCTGTCTATGAAGTGGTTGCATCGGGATTAATGGCCGAAAATAAAGGGTGGCGCAAGTATTCGAAAGCGCAACATCTTCGTATCAATGAGACGCTTGACAGGATGGAAATCAAAGAAAAAGCGAAATGCCCTGTCGGTGAGCTTTCCGGTGGCGAGCTGCAACGTGTATTATTAGGACGTGCGATCGTTTCACATCCCGAAATATTGATTCTTGATGAACCCAATACATATGTGGATAAATTCTTCGAATCGCGTTTATACCAATTGTTGGAAGAAATAAACAAAGATATGGCGATTATCCTTGTTTCGCACGATACAGGGGCAATCCTTCCTTTGGTTAAAAACATTACTTGCGTCAACGAGACATTACACTATCATGCCGGAAATAATCCGGTCGAAGAGTGGATAGAACAAGTCTATCATTGCCCGATCGAATTGATCGGGCATGGCGATTTTCCGCATCGTGTATTGAAAAGGCATGAATAGAGGTAAATGGAAAAATTTGATGTCATCATTATAGGCAGCGGGTTAGGTGGTTTGGAGTGTGGTTTTATCCTGGCTAAAGCCGGGATGAAAGTGTGTGTTCTGGAACAAGCCACACAACCCGGAGGTTGCTTGCAGACTTTTCAGCGGGGCAATACGTTGTTTGATACCGGATTTCACTATGTGGGTGGCTTGGATGAGGGACAATCCCTACACAGATATTTTCATTATTTCGGTCTACTTGATTTGCCTTGGAGCCGATTGGATGAAACCGGGTTTGATGAAGTAGTTATCGGGGAGCAATCATGGTTGTTGGCCAATGGTTATGAGCGTTTTACGGACACATTGGCACAAGCATTTCCTCATCAGCATCAAAATCTGAAAAACTATACCGCTTTTCTGAAAAAGGTAAGCGAACATCTATCCGGAGTCTATTATCCGCAAAATAAGAAGGATATCTATTCCTCTTCGCTGTTTACGCAATCGGCTTATGCGTATCTTCATGCAACAATCGATGATCCGCTCCTTCGCAAAGTACTCTCCGGTACATCCTTGAAAATGGAGTTAAACGCCGGAAAACTACCCTTGTACGTTTTTGCACAAATCAACGGTTCGTTTATTGAAAGCGCCTGGCGATTGAAAGGCGGCGGCGGACAAATCGCCGAAAAGTTATCACGACAGATTCAGGCTATGGGGGGCGAAATCCGTACATGTTCCAAAGTGACGCGAATGATTGAGCAGAATAGCCGGTTGGCAATTGTTGAAGTGAATCATGAGGAACTACTGACTGCCCAATGGATCATTTCCGACGCGCATCCGTCATATACTTTATCATTGATTGATGAAACGAAACTGCTGCGCAGGATTTACCGGAGGCGGATTTCTTCTTTACCGAATACCTTTGGACTCTTCACCGCAAATATCCGTCTGAAGCCCGGCAGCTTGCCTTATCTAAATCGGAATGTGTTCATACACGATGATAACACAGACTTATGGCAACCCCATACGAACAATCCATCGACAAGTGTATTAGTTAGTTATTATGTTCCGGAGGCAAACGATCCGTATGCTTCGGCCATTGATTTGCTTTCGCCCATGCATTGGAGCGAGGTCGAGCCATGGAAAGATAAATCGCCGGGCAACCGGGGTGAAGACTATGAGGTGATGAAAGCAGCTCGTGCAAATGAATGTATTGATGTGGTATCCGGATATATACCGGAATTTAAGGATGGTATTGCGAAGGTATATACAAGTACTCCGTTGACCTATCATACTTATACAAACACCGTTGAAGGCTCTGCCTATGGCATTCAAAAAGATTATACAAACCCCTTGTACACCATCCTCACCCCTCGTACACCCATTCCGAATCTTCTGTTGACCGGGCAGAGTTTGAATCTTCATGGGATTTTAGGGGTATCGGTGACGTCTTTTTATACATGTGCGGAGATTTTAGGGGCAGAAACGGTTATGGAGGAGTTGAGAACGTGAACAATCCATTCGTTGAAGACAGCCGGTATCATTTGATTGCTTTTATCATTATCATGATATGGGGTACGACGTTTATTTCTACCAAGGTATTGCTTCTCAATGGCCTTTCTCCGGAAGATATTTTCTTATACCGTTTTGTTTTGGCTTATTCAGGAATCTGGTTTTTGGGGAAAAACCGTTTGTTTGCCAATAGCTGGAAAGATGAAATTACTTTTATTTTGCTCGGAATAGCCGGAGGATCAGTCTATTTCCTTACCGAGAATTATGCTATTCAAATTACCCAAGCCTCCAATGTATCCTTGATCGTGTGTGCCGCACCTCTGTTGACAGCCATTCTGTCGCATATCTTTTTGAAGGGCGAACGATTGAGCCGCCGTTTGATACAAGGCTCTTTCCTGGCATTGCTGGGTGTTGCTTTTGTGGTATTTAACGGAAAATTCGTATTGCGTCTGAACCCGTTGGGTGATTTATTAAGTTTTTGTGCAGCACTCAGTTGGGCATTTTATACGATTTTATTGAAGCAAGTAAGCAACCGGTATCCAATATCTTTCATTACAAGGAAAGTGTTCATTTATGGTATATTGACCATACTCCCTGTTTTTATGTTTCGTCCGCTAACCACCGATATTCGGATATTATCCAAGCCTGTGGTATACCTGAATATATTGTTTCTTGGCGTTGCCGCTTCTTTATTCTGTTACTTTTTCTGGAATGTTGCAGTCAAAAATTTGGGAGCAATCAAAACCACCAATTATGTATATATCATTCCCATTATCACACTAATTGCTTCTTCCATGGTTTTAAGCGAAACGATTACGGTTTTTGCAATTGCCGGTATGTTTTTTATTTTATCCGGTGTGATATGGGTTGAGAAGAGACGGAATTAGAAGATTGCTTCGTTCCTCGCAATGAAAGAAAAAGACGCATTGAAAACAAACAACTGCCTGATAAAATCGATAATGTTTTCTACAATCTTACGGTCTTACATGTCTTACGCGTCTTACGGTCTGATATAATCTGCAATCCAATCCCCGATTTCAGAAGTGGAATAAGGTTTGTTTCCTCCGGCAATATCTTCCGTAACCACATTCGCTATGAGTGATTCGGCAACTGCTTTTCGGATAAGTTCTGCTTCTTCCTTCAAATCAAAGGCATATTCAAACATCAATGCCGCTGAAAGAATGGTTGCCAGCGGATTGGCAATATTTTTCCCTGCCGCCTGGGGCCAGGAGCCGTGAATAGGCTCGAAAACAGACGTATGCAATCCGATCGAAGCCGAAGGCAGCATGCCCAGCGAGCCGGTGATCACCGAAGCCTCATCGGTCAGGATATCGCCGAACATATTCTCCGTCACCAATACATCAAAACTTTTCGGCCACTGTATCAGGCGCATAGCCGCATTGTCCACAAACATATATTCGGTTTCAACTTCCGGATACTTTCCGGCAATTTCCTGCGCTACCTGTCGCCATAAACGGGAGGTGGCCAATATATTGGCTTTATCGACTACGGTCAGTTTCTTACGGCGTTTCATGGCATATTCAAAAGCCAATGTAACAATTCGTTCGACTTCTTCACGGGTATATACGCACGTATCATACGCCGTATCCCCATTTTCACTCCTTCCCTGGGGACGACCGAAATACAGTCCGCCCGTCAATTCACGGATACAGACAAAATCTACACCATCAACCAGATCGGGTCGAAGTGGCGATTGATGGATTAACGAAGGAAAAGTGGTAACCGGACGGATATTGGCATAAAGCCCCAGTTGCTTACGCATTGCCAACAGTCCTTGTTCCGGACGGACTTTCGCCGAAGGATTATGGTCATATTCGGGCGAGCCAATAGCGCCAAAAAGCACTGCATCGCTTTGCATACAAAGGGCATGGGTTTCTTCCGGATAAGGGTTTCCTTGCGCATCGATGGCACAAGCCCCCACTAATGCAGTTTGGTAAGTCAGTTCATGACCATATTTTTCGCATACGACTTCTACGGTTTTCATTGCCTGCACGATAATTTCAGGTCCGATGCCGTCGCCCGGCAAAATCGCTAAATTTAATTTCATCTTTTATCTTTTAAAATTGATATATTTCGGTTCCATCGGAACATACGTTTCATCATCCCACAGGGTACTCGTAATCATCAGGTCAGCGCTGTAGCGATTACACGCAATCGGCACATTGTGAATGCGGCACTGGCGGAGCAACATCTGGATATCCGCTTCGTGAGGTTGCGGGTTGAGGTCGTCGATCAGAAAAATTGCCAGATTGACTTCCTGGCGAACCACCATTGCAGCGATCTCCGCATCTCCACCCAACGGCCCCGATTGCATACAGATAATCGTGGCTTCCAATCCCTTTTCTTCAAACGCCTGTTTAATCAGTCCGCCTGTTGTTCCCGTACAGACCATCGTATGTACCGATAGGAATTGCGCATTATGCACTGCCCATTCAATCATATCCGCCTTGCGGCGATCGTGAGCCACAAGGGCTATTGTTAGTTTCTTTTCCATTATCATCAAATATTAAATTAATTCATATCTGTTATTTCAAACTGTCATTTTCAAAGTTTACCGTTTCAAATATGCTTATACACATGAGCTGTTTCTTTCTTATGGCGAAGCTTATCCAAACAGTTTTTCAACATGATTGTATTCTGCCATAAGGTTAATCTTTTTTGTTGGTTATATATGCTTGCTCGGGATGATTTAACATTTCAGGAAACAAATATCTGAGCTCTTTACTTTCAAGCATCCTGCTTAGATATTTTCGCCTGATGTAATCTTCTCTTTTGTTTAAGACAGCTGCAATTTCATCAGACTTTAATGCTTTGATAGAACAAAGTTTTCTGATAATTTGCTTAAGTTTTTGTTCGTCATTTATTCTCCGTTTCAATTTTGAAATTTCGTTATAGAGTTCTTTAGGAATTTCCAATGAAGGTTGTGTACTAACGGCAGTAGGTTGTGTATTAACGGCAGTAGGTTGTGTACTAACGGCAGTAGGTTGTGTATTAACGACAGGAGGTTGTGTGCTAACTCCTTTTCCGGGTACATAATAAGTTGCCCTACCCTTACCTTTGGAAATCAACAGTTCATATTCTTTTAATTTTCTGAGGTCTGTGCCGGCTTTAATAATGTCACTATTAGCCATTTGACGGTAGGTTGGATTATCAATCGCGCCGACTTCCCTCACAAAAATCAATGCCTGTTTTTGGCTATCGGTCAATTCAAACGTCTCAAATTGTATGAGCCATTCAATATCTTTATCATCCAAAAAGTGATGTAACAGTAAGCGTGCAACAAACTCGTTGTTTTTACGACTTGATTCAAAAATTGGAGGCGCTAAATGGGCTTCTACCATCAATTTTTGCATAGTTCTTATTCCCGATCCTTTCGTTTCAGCCAAATTTGTGTCGTGAAATACTGCGGCAATGAAAGGATTACGAGTTTCGCTTCCGGGGAGTCCTAATTTTTCTTCCGGCTTCAATGAAAAACCGGGATTGATTATTTCCAACCGATTATCGTAGCGTATTATTTGTGTTGGGCGGTGTTCTCTGTATGAACGGTGTATCAGTGCGTTGATAATGGCTTCGCGAAGCGCTCTTATGGGCAGTCCTGTTGAAGCTGCCTGCACATCATCTTCAGGCAATAAAAAACCTTTCGGCAAATCCGCATTGATAGCATCAAGTAAACGATACAACATCAGTAGCAAAGGGCCTCTCATGTCAATGGTTGTAAAACGGTTGTCGGGATTTTCCACCCATGTGTTGCCCTGCACCCGAATATAATCAACACGCAACATTGGAAAAGTGCTGCGTTGTGTTTTTGAACTTCCAAACAACAGCAAGCCTGCAATATTCAACTCATTTCGATTTTCTTTGTTCACGCAACCCAATGCCTGAAGCAATTCGCTGTCGCTGTAAGTTAATTCTTCCGTAGCAGAATTCACTTTTTCACGTAATGTGCGGTAGCGCTTTAGTGCGTTTTCATCCACATCGGCCATGGTTGTTCCTTTTACAGGCGTTTGGTCGTAACTGTTTGCGTCCTGATAAAACACATGCATATCATCGTCGGTGCAGTGCTGGTCAGTACTGCCAATTCTCCGCATGGCTCCATAAGGCAACTTATCTTTCTTAAAATAGAGCGGTTTTTGTTTAGCAGAAAGTTCTTCTACTCGAATTTTCATAGCGGTCAATCCATTGATTTTTCCAATGGTAATTTTAGGACGAACCGGCAAATTAAACATGCTTGCGCATTGAGTAGCCAAGTCTCTTTGGCTTTTGTCAGGATTTGGTATTAAATCAACCTTATATTGAATGGGTAGTGATTCAGCATCTTCTGCGCTAACGCTCATTACAATATACCCGCCATCCAAACCGGGTTCATTGGAAAATGCGCACACCGTTTCCATAACAGAATGAGAAGTATCACTTATGCCTTTGGCTTCAATCCAATCACACTCATCGGTTTCATTCAGAATCTCAAATAATTCTTGTGCTGTGTATTCTGCCATATATTTTTCGTTATTTAAGACGAAGATACGACATGTATGCAATTTATCCAAATAATTTACTGATATTTTTATTTACAAGGTCGGGCATTTTTTTATTATTCATACAACACCTTCTTATCCTTTGCCGTTCTCAATCTTATTCAGCATCTTCAACGTGGCTTTGATGGCTGCTTCAATCTGGTCTGCATCAAGGCCACGCGTCTTAAATTCTACTCCTTTGTGGCGCCAGGTGATGATTGTCTGAACGAAAGCATCGGTGCGTC
>JAIRJR010000387.1 GCA_031260575.1 Tannerella sp. | reverse complement strand
CGTTTTGGTTTTGATTTCGTTGAGCCATTGCTGCAAACTTTCATCGCCAATCGTAAAATTCTTAACCGGTTCGCCGTCATTGCTAACCCCAACTAATACCCGACCGCCTTTTGTATTGGCAAAAGCAACCGGAGTTTCAATGACATCTTCATTGAAATTCGGTTTAAATTCAATATGTTGCGTTTCTTTTACCATTTATTTTATGAGCCATAACCCTAAAAATCTATCATAAACCATATACCCCTTTTCTGATTTATAAATCAGTTCGTTATCTGTCATTTTGTTCAATGCTCTGTTTACGCTGCTTGCGTTTTTTAATCTATACTTTGAAATAAAATCTCCTGAATTGATTTGGGCGACAAATCTTTCTTTTGCGATTGCTCGAAGCAGATTGACTTGTACTTCCGAATAAGCATTCAGCAGTTCTTGATAGAGGTATGCGTTTTCTTCGAGCAACTCATGAATGGCATAGTAAACGATCTCTGTTTTGTTTATGTTTTTTCGATACCCATACAGGCGATTCAAAACGGCTTGAAGATACCAGGTATGTCCCTCAAATTGTGAGTAAAGCAAGTCAAAACATTCTTCCGTGATGGTAAATTTATTTTTTTGGAAATGAGCATTTGCAAATTGAAAATAGTTGTCCTTATCAATCGTATCAAGCAACATTCGCTGCGTGCTTTGATAAAAAGGTCGCTTAGCCGAGAGAAAAATTTCACTCATTAAATGCTGCCTGCTTCCGGAAAAAACAAATTTCACATTGGGTAAAAATTGAATATATGAACGCAACAGGGCTTCGGTTCCTTTCTCCGGATATGCTGCAACCTGCTGAAATTCGTCAATCCCAATATAACATCTTTGATCTGATTGCTTCAAGTAGGCAAACACTTCCTGCAGACTTTGCGTAACGGTCTCATTTTCTATTGTGACACTCAACTCCGGTTGTCCGGAGAAAGAATTATATGTAAGTACGGGACGAAGATTCCTAAATAATGAAACCATTTTTTTGAATGATTTCTCCACTCCTTTTTCAACCTTACCGAGTACGCTTTCCGCAAAAATCTTCACAAAATCACATAAATTTTGGGTCGAATAGATATCAAAATAGATACAAACCGCGTTTTTATCTTTTTCTGCAAGTTGATAAAATACATGTTGAATTAAACCTGTTTTTCCATACCTGCGCGGACTCATCAACGAAATATTTCGGTCGTTTTCGAGCGCAGAGATAAGTTTTTCGGTCTCAATCTCACGGTCGCAAAAGTATTCCGGGCTGTAATAGCCTGCTATCAAGAATGGGTTATAAGGACGATTTTTTTTCATTATTCAATTACACAACTTGATATGAGAATACAAAGGTAGATAATATTTCGCAAAATGCGAAACGCAAAGTGCGAAAAAAAACCTTGTTTTATCAAACATATCATTATTCACTAAACCGTGTCCATAAAACTTCGTTGTACCTTATTAAATACAACAATCCCAAACCCCAACACCACACACATAAAAACAAAACTGTATCCCAACTGTAACCAATCAAATGTTCCTGTTCCCAAAGTAGCATACCGAAAAGTTTCCACTATGGAGGTAACCGGATTCAACGCTGCAATCCATTGATTTTGAGGAGACATCATACTTAAAGGATAAATAATGGGTGTGGCATACATCCAAATTTGAACGATAAACGTAAATAAAATATTTAAATCTCGATATTTGGTAGTCAAGGAAGACGTAATGATACCAAATCCAAGTGATAAACCTGCTAACATAAATACCAGCAGAGGTATTAACAGAATGTAGATATTGGGTGACGCATGTACGCCTATAATAAAATAATAAATATAAACAACAATAAATAAAATCAACTGAATACCCAAAATATATAAACCGGAAGTAACCGTACTGACCGGCATAATCAAACGGGGGAAATACACTTTACCAAAAATATTTTCATTATCCTTAAATGTGTTTGAAGTTTTTAACAGACAAGTCGAAAAGTAATTCCACAGGCAAATCCCCGAAAGATAAAACAAAGGCTGCGGCAATCCATCGGTCGGTATTTTGGCAATCCCGCCAAATACAATCATGTACATTGCCGTCGTAATAATTGGATTGATAAAAAACCATAAAGGACCTAAAATGGTTTGTTTGTATTGGGTAACAATATCCCGCTTTACAAACATTCTCCAAAGGTCCCTGTATTGAATCAATTCCCTAAAGTCAATATCCAGCAACCTTGTTTTAGGTTTGATTACCATTGTCCATTTTTCCAATTCCATTCTTTTAGCTGCCAATTTGTGCTTTTATTTTGCAAAGATACACTTTTTGTGTTAAATACAAAATAAATATAATTATCCTTTAGTCAGCCAATATGAATTCAATAAAAGCGTTAAACGCTACAAAAGTAATTTTTATCGATGCCAAATCTTTGAGATTGCATAAATCGGATAAATTTTCGCATTATCTGTTTTTCCAAAATTCTCCAACGAAACTCTGATGCCTTTTTTTACTCCTTATTTCTGCAATAAATTGGTGTAAACTTTACATAGCACGGGAATAAACAAAATTTGCTACCTGTTTAGGGTAAAATAATCAAATCTAAAAAACAAGTCTTATCTTCTTACGAATATGCTTTATTTTTAAGTCTTAATTTGTAATTGTTTTGTACCTTTGCAAATCGTTCAATATAAATTTTTAATTATGCCCGTTATCAGCGATTTTTTAGGAATAGTGATTTTTATGTACTTCAATGAACATAATCCGCCTCATTTTCATGCAAAATATAATGAATTTAGAGCAGAAATTTTGATTGAAACATTAGCCGTTAAAGAAGGTAAATTACCTCCTCGCATATTAGGACTTGTAACCGAATGGGCAGAATTGCACAAAAGTGAATTAATGGAAAATTGGGATTCTCTTAAAACGACAGGAGAATACAAAAGAATAACTCCCTTAATATGAAATAATTATGATATGGATTACAGAAGCAAAAAAGGCAAATGGAACGTATGAGATATTTATCGGGTTTAACGATGGTAAAAAAATGACGGTTGATTTAAAAAACACGATTCAAAATGACCATCGTCCCGTTATTAGAGCGTTACTTGATGAAAATACGTTCAATTCTTTTATGGTTGCAAACGACACCGTTTGTTGGGAAAATGGAGTGGATTTTGCTCCTGAATTTCTTTACGAAATCGGAAATTGAGATCATGTAATTTGTGAAATAAAATATTATGTCTTAACTAATACTTTTATTGTTTGTTTCCTTCATTCGAAAACATACATACGCAAATTGATTAGCCAAACTCACTCTCCAGCATCCTTGCCAATCCCTCCTCCAACGAAAACGCCGGTTTAAACCCGGTTCTTTCTACTTTCGATGCGTCAAACCGGGTCACGGCACAAAACTTTTTTACCCGAACCGAACTGATGGGAAGACTTTTGCCTGATATTTTACTCAGTATGTCGAAACAATAACCGCCAAACATACCTATCCAATACGGAATCCGTATCGAAGGAATCCGCTTATTTAAAACCCTGCCCACAATGGATACCAATTCGCGTGTCGTAAGATCCGGTTTATCTACATAATTGAACACGCGACACCCTCTTGCTTCCTGTTGATTTTCAATCAAAAACAGTATGAAATCCACAATATTGCCGACGTACGACATGGATTTTTTATTATCGCCTTTCCCGATGTTTTGCGCAATAATAATAGCGCCGCCTGTTGCAAGCGATGACAGAAAAAACCATATCAAACTATTAATGCTATCTACTAAAGAAACGGCAGA
>JAIRJR010000358.1 GCA_031260575.1 Tannerella sp. | reverse complement strand
ATCTTGACAATTTTGAATTACGAATAACTGATTAATTGAAAACCTTTTAATTCGTGATTTTTAATTGATTTTGTATGCCATCAACACATCTCCATGGCGGAGGTACAATACGCCATTGTGTATTACCGGATGTGACCAGTGCGTACCGCTCCCCAATTCCACGTTAAAATTGCTAACCAATTCGAATTGTTCCGGATTGGGTTTTACGAGATTCATTGTGCCTCTTTCGCTGTAACAATACAACATGCCGTCGGCAAAAATCACATTACATGGGGCAATATCCATTACTTGGTACATCGTTTCACCTGTGTTCCAGTTTATACAGAACCAGTTCCGGTTTTGATGTCCGGAAGTATAAATATAATCGCCTACCTTGATAACGCCACCCATCTGGTTGTCGACTTCGTGCTTCCAAACTTCTTCGACGGCTTTGCCACCATCTTTCATGCGCAGCATCACAGAGCCAACCTTGTATCCTGTAACAGATAATACCATATCTTTGTCGAAGAGAAGTGTATTGGGGTGGATGTTGTACTCGTGTGCTTGTGGGAACGACCACAATTTTTCGCCTGTGTCGGCGTTTACCCCGATGATATATTCGGCTGTGGAGGTAACCACGATAGGTATAGATTGATTGTCGATATATTGAGGCGAACAGTATGCCGATATTTTGCCTTCGCCTGGTGCCGACCAGATCAAGTCGCCTGTTTTCTTGTTCAATGCCACCATGTTGTGCTGTTCGCCTCCCGGTGTGATGAAAAGCTTTTCGCCAACAATTAATGGCGATTCGCAATATCCCCAATCTGTATGAACGCCTTCAAACTCGGCATAAATATTCTTTTTCCAAACCTCATTGAGTGTCATTTCATCTAAACAAAAAAGTTCGCCGAAAGCGTTGAAGATATATAGTTTGCCTTCGTTGACGGCAACGGTTGAGCGCGTACCGGGCCATTTCTCAGCCTCTTCTTTACCAACCACTTTTGTGTGAAGTAATTCTCCGGACGTATTGAACACGTAAAGCATCAGATTATCATCGGTAATCCCTGTGATATAGATTTTTTCGTTGGCAATCGCTACCGATGTAAACCCAGCGCCTAACCCTTCGAAGCTCCACAATAATTCCGGCCCATCGGCAGGCCATTCTTTCAATAACCCTGTTTCGTTATACACACCATCACGGTTTTCGCCCCGCCATTGCGAGTTTGAAGCCTCACCTTGTGACACATTCTGTTGTTGACACGATATCAAAGTAATCGCAATAAAAAATGTGATAAAAAATACGTTCTTGTTCATATTTAATGTTTTAGCTTATTATTGGCGCAAAGATACGTTTTTTTTAGCAGTTGCAATGCAAAAATTTAACCCACATTGCAGCCGCATTCTAAAAGTTTTTCAAAAATTAATTATTCATGATGGAGAAATTGACATTGCACAGTGAAACAGATGTTTTTCTTCAATGAATTCTTTGCCGATTCAAAAAAAAACAGTTTCGATGTTATATTTTTCAACTTTCTTCGTCTATAAAGCAGATGAATGCCCGACAGTTTAAACAAGAGGTAGCGCCGTTACGTGAGAATCTTTTGCAGATAGCAAATAAAATGATTGATAATGTGAACGATGCAGAAGATTTGGTGCAGGAGGTTTTTCTAAAACTTTGGTATATGCGTAACTCATTGCACCAATACAATAGCATTCAGGCGTTTGCTGTTACAATGACTAAAAATCTTTGTATCGACCTATTGCGAGTGCGCAATCGGGAAGTGGCATTTGAGCAGGATAATGAGTTGAGAACAACGGAAGATAATCCGTATCTGCAATTGGAAAGGGCGAATACGGAACAATTACTAAAAGGGATTATCGGTACGTTACCACCGTTGCAAAAAACGATTATCACGATGAAAGATATTGAAGGTTACGAAGTGGAAGAAATAGCCGGAATAACAGGGACACAGCCCGAAGCAGTCCGGGTGAATCTATCGCGTGCGAGGAAAAAAGTTAGAGAAGATTACATACGACTATCAAAATAAAGAAGATATACAATGCAAAAAAGGATAACAATACAGGAAGCCGGGGTTTTACTTGAAAAATATTACGAAGGTTTGACTTCGGCGAAAGAAGAAAAGCAATTGCATACTTTTCTGTCACAAAAGCAGTTGCCGCAACAATTTGTTGCTGATAAAGCGATATTAAACTATTTCGATGCTCAAAAAAAGAAAAGCAACATCCCAATCATTCCGTTGCTGCGTTGGACAAGCGTTGCCGCCTCTTTGATTATCGGCATCATAGCCGTAAATTATTTAGTATCGGCTAAGTCAGATTCTTTTGCATACATTGATGGTAAAAGAATTATCGACAAATTACAAATTATGGAACAAGCATCGGCATCTATCCAATCATGGAACAATTCGGATAGCAATGCCCATACAACGATGGATGAATTAATTGATAAACAACTCCAATTATTTGCTGAATAAGATGATACAATTAAGAAAACAATATCTGTCGTTACTTGTTGTGATGGCGCTTGCAGTTCCCGGTCATGCCATTGCACAAAAAGATTTGCATATTGACAAAGTGTTTGAGCAATACGGTAAAAAGCGGGGCGTAGTGATGGTGCAATTGACGGGCGAAATACTGCGCACGTATAACTTCTCCTTTTTCAAAAGCATCGTTATTAAAAACGATCCGGGCGCTGTTGCCTTTACCCGCGACTGTGTTGCAAAAGACCGGGAAGAGGCAAAGAAGATCAAGGAGGTAGTTCAGGATGGGGAAGTTACTTCAATCGTTTTGCAACTATCTTCGCACGGAAATGAAAACCGCTTGATTCTTTATAACGAATCGGCGGAAGAACGTAAAGAGATGACGTTGATTTATATTGAATCATCAATGGATGTAGAAGATATCATGTCAACGATACTTACCAAAAAAGAATAACAACTAATTAATTATAAGACAATGAAAAAAACGGTTTTAACGTCAGCATTCCTTATGTTTGCCATCTGTTTGTTAATGGCAAACGGATTCCCTTCGGATACAACATTCCTGTATGGCCGGAAAATGATTACGATAGCAGATGGAAATGATCAAATCAATGTAAAAGTATTTGAGCAAAACGATTGGAATGACACCATACCCTATAAACAGTTGTATGAGGGTATTTTCAGTGATGAGAAAAATTACGAACGATGGACGGTTCATGAAGCACTCGGTTTTGATATTCCTTTTCTGCGAAAAAAGAACACGAGCCGTAGGTACATGCCCTCTCATTGGGACGGTATCGGATTTGGATTCGCCAATATTGCGGATCAATCGCTTAATATGACGGATATAGATGGCATGAGCGTGAATGCCGGTACTTCTTATGAATGGTTTTTCAATGTGGGAGGAAATACCATTCCGATTTATCGAAATGTGCTTGGAATTACCACCGGTATCGGGATGAGTTGGCTGAATCTCCGTTTGGATCATAACACGCGGTTAACCGATGTAAATGGAGTAACCGGTGTTTTTCCCGCCCCGGAGGACGTTTACTATTCTACAAGCCGCTTGATGATTGTGCGCATCAATGTACCCTTGTTGCTTGAATGGCAACCGGTAATGAATGGAAGGAATAAAATGTTTTTATCTGCCGGAATCGTAGGGGGAGTTAAGACCTATTCATCTTATTTAGTAAAACACAAAGAGAGTAGAAAGACTGTAAAAGAAAAAGACAGGGGGTTGAATACGCGACCTCTTTACCTTGATTATATGGTACAAGCGGGATACGGTGATTGGGGAGTTTATGCCAAATATTCACCGATCGGTATATTTCAAAAGGATAAAGGACCGGATGTGAAAGCCGTTTCGCTTGGGATAAGGTACTTTTTTTAATTTTTCGATTGGGCGCAAATACTTGATATGGAAGTGCGTATAGAAGATAATCTGATATTTTAAGATGTGGATATTTTTGCCGTTTGCATCTGGGAATCAGGCGATCAATTGCCTGTAACCAAAAAAGGTATATGGCGTTTTCCCTCGTTCGGCGGAATTTGTAATTCCGCCGAACAATTCATTCGAATTTTAAATTTGTAAAAAACAACAAGCGGATTTGCAAAATCCGCTTTATTTTTTGAGGGGAATTGAGATAAAACATTAACTTTGTAATTCCAAAGCAAGTAAAAATGGAACAATCGGATTACGACTATCGCGATACGTGCGAAGAACTTTATGGAGTTTCTGTTGTTGGTAAAAACGGCAAATACGGATACATAAATAGCAGAGGAAAAGAAATTACACCCCTCAAATACGATCGTACCATGCGGTTTAATTGGGATGTGGGCAGGGTGCAACTTGACGGAAAATGGGGCTTGGTCAACAAGAAGGGTAAAGAGGTTACCCCGCCAATCTACGATGAGATCAAAGGACATCAAGACCCCATCGTCAGACTTGGCAATAAATATGGATTCATTAGCCGCAAAACAGGAGAATTACTGACACCCATCAAATACGACAACGCAAAGCAATGGACACAAATCTTGAAAATAACGTCCAACAAATCAGGTCATTCGGATTTGGCAACAGTTCAGCTTGATGGCAAATGGGGATGTATCAATCTGAAAGGGAAAGAAATAACGCCGATACAATTCGATGAAATCGAAATCAATCAACTTGATAAACCAACCATTGCAGCATTATTCAATGGAAAATGGGGTTTTATAGACGACAAAGGAAAAGAAATTACCGCATTTGTATACGATGATGTTGAATCGTTTCGCTGCGGGCGTGCGCGTGTTAAAAAAGAAGGGAAATTTGGTTATGTTAATCGAAAGGGCAAAGAGGTAATTCCGGTTAATTATGATGATTGCGAACCATATTTTTCGTGGAGATATATCAACGATGAGAAACAACTTCGACCTGTTTGGGTAAAAAGTGGCAACCAATATGGTTACATAAACATTGAGGGTAAAGAGATTATCAAACCTCAATATGAATTAGCCAAGTCGTTTGATCGTATAGAAAACAGACTTTCTTTGGCTGTTGTCGTGCAAAATGGATTGGTCGGTTTTATTGACGAATCGGGCGAAACGGTGATTCCTTTCCGCTATGAACCTGACTTTGACAATCGATTGAACTACTGTTTTTATAGCGGTTTTGCCGATGTCAAACTAGGTGGCAAATGGGGCGTGATTGATGAAGCGAACAACAACGTAATCCCTTTCATTTATGATGAATTTCTAAAAAACCAACATGCAGGATTTCGTTATGCCCTGCGCAATGGCGAAAAATGGAGCGTAGATCGAAAAGGCAACGAATGGAAAATGCAGAAAAACCCCGCTTCGCGAACATTCAAAGATTATCTATCAGCGGTTGAATGGATAGATGTCGCGGAAAGTTTTAAGGAGCTGAATATCACAGATAAAAATGATATGGAAATTGACGTTGAGCAAGAATTGAAAATCTATGAAGCAAATTTTTATAACTTCAAAACCAAACAATTCGAATCATCGGATAATATAATTCGGATTTTTTCCGACAGTGGTTGTTGTGGCTGGAAAAGACCCCTCGTTGATGCAGCAATATTCAGTGTTGCCGATGACTGTTCCTATGGAATTTTCGATTGGGCGGAAATACCGGATATGGAAGTGCGTATTGAAGATAATCTGACATTTACAGATGCAGATATTGTTGCCATCTGCATCTGGGAAGCAGGCGATCAAATGCCTGTAACCGAAAAAGGTATCCGGTGTTTTCTCGGCAAACTCGATGAACAAATTAAAACAATGAATGAAAAATAGAAACAAAAGCCTGACTTTTTACACGTTGATGATTCTGCTTTTCGGATCATTTATGTATCTTATCATACATTTGGAGGAAAAACAACATACGCCGGACGACACAATCGCTTCAGCTCAGGCTCCGGAAAACATCATTGAAGGATATCATGCTTTTTCTCAATTACTTATAGAACAAATACAATCTCCTTTCGGGCTTTTACTGATGCAAATCATTGTGATTCTGCTTATTTGCCGGATTTTCGGGTGGATTTTCAATAAGATGGGGCAACCGGCGGTGATTGGAGAAATTACTGCCGGCATTTTTTTAGGCCCATCCCTGTTGGGACATTTTTTTCCTGATATTTCCTCATTTCTTTTTCCGCTTGAATCCCTGTCAAGAATCAATCTATTGAGCCAGTTCGGATTGATACTTTTCATGTATGTCATTGGGATGGAGTTAGATATAAATGAAGTAAAGAAAAAGTTTCAGGAGACGCTTTCAATCAGCCACACGAGTATTGCTTTGCCTTTCGTCTTAGGCGTTGGAACGGCTTTTTTCATTTACGATACGTATGCATATCAGGAAACACCTTTCCTCCCATTCGCCCTATTTATTGGTATTGCGATGAGTATCACAGCATTTCCTGTTTTGGCACGTATTATTCAGGAGAAAAAAATGACGCGTACTCATTTGGGTACGCTTGCATTGGCCAGCGCTGCCAATGGAGACATCACAGCCTGGTGTATGCTTGCGGCTGTGGTAGCCATCGCCCAAGCCGGAAGTATGCTCAGCGCTGTATACAACATTTTATTAGCGGCTGTCTATCTTTTGATTATGTTTTATATTGTACGTCCGGTCATTCGCATGATCGGAAATCTGTACCATAACCGGGAAGTGGTTGATAAATATTTGATAACCATGATGTTCATGTTATTAATCCTCTCGTCTTTTATTACTGAAGTATTGGGATTGCATGCACTTTTCGGCGCTTTCGTAGTAGGAGTCATCATGCCCGACAACCTGCGATTCCGAAAAATCATGTCCGAAAAGGTAGAAGACGTGGCTTTGATTTTATTCCTTCCTCTTTTCTTTGTATCTACCGGGTTACGTACCGAGATTGGATTGTTGAACAGTCCCGAAATGTGGAAGTTATGCGGGATATTCATTCTGATTGCGATCGCCGGAAAAATGGGTGGTTCGATCCTCTCTGCACGATTTGCAGGGGAAAGTTGGAAAGACAGCCTTTTGCTGGGTGGCTTGATGAACACACGGGGACTGATGGAATTAATCGTGCTAACGATTGGGTATGAATTAAAAATCCTACCACCGGCTATTTTCGTTATGCTTGTCATCATGACACTCGTCACCACATTTATGACAACGCCTTTGCTTTCGTTTATCAACTTCTGTTACCGCACAGGCGAAAAGATTGTCAAACAGAGGCAAGAAGCGCAGAAAGAAGGAAGATTCAAGGTTTTACTTTCATTCGGACGCGCTGTAAACGGCCGGACTATGCTTGATGTAGCGCATCAGATGTTTACGGAGGGTGAAAACAAACTTGATTTGACAGCGCTCCACCTGACCGTTGGTTCGGATATCAATCCGGTACATACCGAAAGTTTCGAACAAGACAGTTTCAGTCCCATCCTCAACGAAGCCCAAAAACTAAATATACAAATCCAAACCCGCTACGAGGTCACACACAATGCAGGACAGCGTATTGTAGACATTGCAAATAACGAACCGTATGATTTTTTGCTTGTTGGAGCGGGTATTTCCTTGAGTAACCTTTCTACGGATATTTCTGCCAGAAAGATTTATCAATCGTTCTTCCGTTTTATTGGCCGAATCAACTCACCTACCCATTTGTTTTTCCCCAACGCACTGATTCACGACAAAACGAAAATGTTTATCGAGCAAGCGAATTGCTCGGTTGGTATTTTCGTCAACAGAAGCTTTGTCAAAGCGACAGAAATCATTCTCATTATCAACGCCAAAGATGATTTGTTTTTGTTGAATTACGCAACCACCCTGATCAAATCGACCAAGGGGAAAGTAAGCATCTTAAACAGAACAAATCATATCCCTTCAGAAAACGAATTAATTCACGATGAAATCAATGATTTTGTTGCCCGAACTACCGATTCCATCGTACTTTCCGGAAAAGAATTACAACGCGAATCGTTTACCGGGCAAAATTTCTTGCTGATCAGTTATGCCACATGGAATAAACTATCCGTCGAATGTGAAGAAGCGCTGAAAGATATGCCTTCGACGCTGATCATTAAGCATGGTAGGTAAGTCAATTGTTTGCCTGATTCATCTTCTGTCTTTTACGCTGAAACGGGTTTCTCCCCGTAGCGCTTTCCCATCTTGTGAAATTCCTTCAACAATAATTTGATAATCACCCGGAATATCTGATGTTGTAAAAGGAATCACTATCGTTTGTTGTCCATTAGTCTGCATATCGGGTTCCCAAAGAAGCGTATGGCGAAAATCGGGCAAAGGGGAGGATACATTGTCGTCATTGTATTTTGGAAAATAAAAAAAACGGTATGGCTGAGTTCCTTCAAAGTTAAAAATTTGGGTGTTCTCTCCAAACGTGATGCCTTGATAATCATTTTTGTAAGTATAGAAAGAGATCATGCCTTCAAAACGGTGGCCACCGAAAATATATCGGCCAAAGTACATATCTATTGTTTTGATTAAAAGCGGATAATAATTGACCATCAGTTCATGGTTGGCAACCGGAATGTTATCCAGCAACACCAGAATATTAGTACTGTAATCAAGGTTTTCGGACAACATGGAAAACCTGTTTCCTTCGCTTGTCCGGTATATCCTGGAATCAGTAATAAATTCGGTAAAGACTTCTTGCATAGTTGGAAAACGCTTCCAATCATCTAATATATACCGTGTTTGCGGAATAAGACCGGTACAAGGGGTTATCTCTTTGATGATACTCAGCGAATCAGCTGTATAGGCATGGGCTACCTGTATAGACAGATTTCTTAACTGAAGGTAATCCTGCCAGGTGCTGTCGGGCATGAAAAGAGGAAGAACAACCGGTGTATGGATGGCATAAGGCGGTTGAATATCTACCCGGTATTTTCTATCTGATGACCCAATGGCTGTTGTAGTCAATTCATGCTTTCCGGTTATACATTGTGTAAAAAAGGTCACATCTCCATTGGTGTGATTTTGTCCGGCAAAAAGTTGAATTTCTTCACCCGGAAAAGAAAGCAGCGTGAGAGCCTGAGGCGTAGTGGCAGTATTGCCTGTTTGCAAATCAATTAAAATGCCGTCAATAATCGCCCCTTCGTATTCGGGTAGAAATGGTCCGCCGGAAATAGGAATATTTGTGACAGCTAATTGTTTTTTCCATTCATCTATCATTGTACATCCTACTTCTAAAACAGGATCGACTCCAACAATAGATATTCCGAATGAAATATTTTCAACAGGCAATCCTTTGATATGCAACTCGCCTCTATTTCTGATTGAATAGGTTGGTTTATCCAAAGTGAGTTCGAGGTTAAAATTTTGATTTACAATTGATTTGAACTTGAACAAATGATTCGTTTCTTCAGTAT
>JAIRJR010000341.1 GCA_031260575.1 Tannerella sp. | reverse complement strand
TTGATTATTTCGCTCAATTGAAAGGGGAACAGGTTTTAAATTGTCATCATCATAAAAATGAGTATCTAAAATATACAGTAAATTGTCATCACCGACCACCAAATTTTTAAACCAGTCATGATCTACGCCCAATAAATATATTTTTTTAATACCCATTGAAATAGATAGAGATAATGCTACCATGATGACATTAAGGCCGCTAATAATTGCCCATTGTTTATGATACATCCAACGATCAAACCATTTGAATCCTTTCCAGGTATTCACTTTATTATATCCCAAAACAGTGATATGCTCATTTTCTTTGAGTTTTTCTTGAATCTTTTTAAGCCCTTCGTAGGGGACAAAAATGGATAAAGGCCAATTTGTTTTTTCATGCAAAGCTACAAATAAGTTTTGTGCAATGATTTGTAGATTTGGCTTTAAGTTTTCAACATAGTAAGCCGGGTCTGCTAAAATATAAAATTCAGGTTTAAGTTCAGTGTACAGTTCTGTAATTGCGAAATCATTGACAACCATCAAATTGTCAGATTTCAAATTCAAATCGAACCTACTTATATCATTTTTTAACGATGGGCCATTTCCTAAAATATAATATGGTTCCGAGTTGGCATTCAGTATCTTCTTTTTTGCCCGAAACTTTGTACCGGCTAATATCTTTATTAGCCCATATAATGTATAGGCGAGTTTAAGAAAAAAACGAATAATTTGCTTCATAATGGTAGTCGGAACTTAATTCAACCTCTTGAATCCGCTTTGACAAACAGCGCCTCGCAACAAATGGCTGGTATTACCTTGATCAATGGATTGTTTAAGGATAAGAAATGTTTCTTCTACGGCATTAAGATATTGCTTAATAACCTCTTCAGTATGAGCATAGCTGCAATAAAAAGAAGTAGTCGCCAAAAACCCCCGATCCAACATTTCTTGTGTGAAGAGCGTTTTAAGCGCCAGTGGTTGTTCATGCAGAAATTCAAAATGACTTAACGGATAAATAGAGCCGATGCGGATGCTAAGCCCTGTTTTTTTTGCAGATTCATTCCATCCGTCTTGAATCAGTTTACCCATTTTAATCAAATGATCCTGAACATTAAGAAGTTTCATTTTTTGTACTGTCGATAGAGCTGCTGTGGGCCCGATACGCTCTGTCCAGTATGTACTACTGATAAATGAATCCTGAGCGGCATCCATAAAATTTTTCTTTCCTATGACAGCTGCCATTGGGTAGCCATTACTCATCCCTTTGGCAAAAACGGCTATATCAGGTTTGATTCCGTACACCAAATGTGCGCCGCCCAGATTGAGTCGCCAACCGGCAGTTATTTCATCAATAATTAATGCGATCCCATGTTTTGCAGTTTCAGATTGAATACATTCCCAAAAACCTTCTTCCGGGTCAATATTGCGGATAGGTTCCATGACGACTGCGGCAATTTGATTTTTGTACTTGGTAGTCAATTGTTGGAATTGTTTCTTATCGTTAAAACCAAATGGGAATGAGGTGTCTGCTAAATGCCTGGGCACTCCGGCCGGTTTCAACCCCGGAAGCAATTGCCCATCCAAAGCCGAATCATTGGAAAGATTTGCCGCAATATACCAGTCATGCCAGCCATGATAACCACAGAAAAGTACAATATCTTTACCGGTTGCAGCCCTGGCAATTCGTATTGCTACCATCATCGCTTCGCCTCCACTGCGTGTAAAGCGTACCATCTCCGCCCAGGGATGAAGGTTGATCAGCAGTTTAGCTAAATCCACCTCCTCAGGAGGATTTAAGGTAGTCATATTGGCTGCATCAATAACTTTCTTTACAGCATTGTCGATGTCATCATCCGCATAACCAATAATATTAGCGCCAATACCCATATAACTTGCGTCAACATATTCCCTGCCATCCAAATCCCAAACCTTACAACCTTTGGCTTTTTGATAATATGCCGGCCAATAATCCGGCAAAAATTGTTCAGGCCGTTTGCTTAATAGTTGCGTTCCGCCGGGAATAATCTTTTTCGCCTGTATATACAATTCTTGTGATTTACCCATATTCATTCCTTTATTCTTACAATATCAATCGTTTAGCTGATTATTTTATCGTTCAAATCCCCCATCAGAGTCTTCGATCGCTTTCAATAGTTGCAATACTTTTATATCTTTCTCAATGGAATTTGGATAGATAGAAGGATCGTTAATTCCCATAATGAAAGCGTTCATCTCATCAATATACATTTTTTCTCCAATGTTTTCATTATAACCGCCAACACTGCTAAATGTCGGTTGGTTAATCATGATCCACCGGCCGGTTTGCGATTCATATAATTCAATTTGTTTTTTATCCCAACGCCATTGGATTTGCGCTTCTTCCAAATTGATTATCAAATTGCGTACTGCATATCGCGCTGCCACGTCTACAATCATTGTCCCCACGATGTCGCCATAATTTATGGTACAGCAATAACTATCTTCAATATCGCATCCAAAATCGATGGTTTTTCGGTAATATCCTTTTACCTCTTTTGGGAAACCCAACAGATTGACTATCCATGTAAATTCAAAAGGAACGATTTCCCTTGCTCCTCCTGTAATTCGCTGTCCCACATAAAAATCTGTGACTTTTTCCCAAGGATGCCAATCGGGCAGATATTGTCCGCTATGATATGAGAAATTGCAAACCTTACCGTACTTACCGCTTTGAATGATGTTTTTTATATCTTTGATCATGGGGTGGTAAGTCATTGTACATGAAGGAGCGATAAAAACTTTATTGTTATTATAACTTTGAATATCTAATACATCGTCCAAAATAACGCTTGCTTCAATAAAAACAGGTTTGTCATGATCAATTGCAATTTTTACACCGATAGCATGTTTATCCGGCGGCAATGATACAATCACAGCATTAATGTCCGAAAAATCAACTAAATTGATATCATCAATTATTTCGACACCATATAAACTACGAACCTCTTGTTTCCTGTCATCGCGAAGATCAAATCCATAAATATCTTCCTTTTTATGTCCAAGGGCTAACAGGCATCTGATGCGCCGCTTCCCCATAGAGCCTAATCCAATCACTACAAATTTCATACGATTCATTTTTTTGATGTTTGATATTTTAATATTGCTTCAATGCATAAGAAGTCGTAAATGTCATCTACTTCATAACCTTGCCAACGTTCAATAAAGTAGGGTAAAGAGTGTTCGTCATAAAACTTTTTTGTTTCCATAAAATAATTTGTTTTAACAAGATAGACCACTCCATACGGGAAGTATGCTTTATCTGCTTCTTGTCTTTGTGTCAAAACAAAGCTTTGCTCAAGATATGGAATGATATTCCCCTTTTTATCAAGTTTTTTGACAATCATGGGATGTTCCATATGCACTTCACCGAGACTTACCACACTATTCTTTTCAGGATTGGACAAGGCAAGTTCGATTGCCGAGTCAATGTCTTCATTCTTTCTCAGAGGTGATGTGGGTTCAAGCAGTAAGATGTAATTGAAATTTTTACCTTCTTTGCGTAGTTTTTCAAGAGTATAAACCACAAAACTTGATGAAGTTGCAGTATCAATAGCTAATTCTGAGGGACGCAACTCGGGAATAGAAACTCCGAATGATTCCGCAACATCGGCGATCTCTCGGCTATCGGTTGAAACAAATATTTCTGTAATATATTTACTTGCTTTAGCTTGCTCAATAGTCCATCCAATAAGCGGTTTTCCCAATAATGGTTTGATGTTTTTACCCGGCAATCCTTTACTACCCCCTCTTGCAGGGATAATTGCCAATATCTTCTGATTGTTATACATATCTTTTCATCAAGTTTTTATAAATGCTTAGCTAATTCCTGTGCTTTTTGATAATCAGCAGGTTTCCCAATATCAATCCAATATCCCACCAATGGATAATGAACCACTGTTTTCTCGTGTGATATAAGCAATTCCATAAAATCGGTTGCGTTAAAAAACGTGTCATCCGGTATTAAATCAAGCAAACTTTTTTTGATGAGATAAATACCTGCATTGGCATAATAATTAAAAGTGGGTTTCTCTTTGACTCCTTTGATATACCCTTCTTTTAATTCAAAAATACCATAAGGAACATTGATGGAATAAGGAATTGCCGCCGCTGACATATCGGCTTCTTTTTCCAAAAAATGACCATAAAAATCTTCAAAATCAATATTGGTAAACAAGTCGGAGTTCATAACCAAAACATCATCATTTTTGATGTTTTGGATACATTTGACGGATGCGATGGTTCCTAAATATTCTTTTTCACGCACACAGTCAACCTGTATTCCATTCCTTTTATCAGCAAAATGTCTATCAATCTGTTCAGCCAAATAGTTAGTAATAATATGGATATTATCAATGCCATGACATATCAGGTTGTCAACATTATAATCAATAATTGTTTTGTTTCCAACAGGTAAAAGAGGTTTTGGTACATTCACGGTCAACGGACGTAAGCGTACTCCTTTGCCTCCGGCCATCAGTACCGCATCTATCGGCAAAATGGATTTTCTCGTTTTCAGATTATATATGTTTAATAACTCTCCATTTTCTCCCAAACATGGCAATAATTGAACTCCACTTGCCTTTATTTCGCGAATTTTTTTTATGTCCTTTTCTTTGGGAAAAACATATTTAAACGATTTGTTCATCACCAGATCCACGCATGCATCTAACGGGATATTACGAATTAAGGCTCGTCGAATGTCTCCATCTGTCAATGTGCCCACCATCTGTTCTCTATCAAGAACAAACAAAGTCAGTACATCGTTCGAAAGTTTATCAAGTCGCACAATGGCTTCTATGATTGTTGCATTTCTTTCAATTACATATTTTTTTAACTGCTCCATCCCTGCAGATTGTAAAATTTTTTATTTGGCTTTAGTTCTTTTTCCTTGAGAATACGTATGATTTCTTTTGCCGTATTTGGCTTTTCATAAGGATTCTGAATGTTTTTTAATGATTCGGTAAAGCCGGGTTGAATGATGGTTGTCAGTTTTTCTTCAATATCCGCTCTTTCAGGCTTACCATGTACCACACTCGCCGCTGTAATGCGACCTTTTTGCCTGTCTCCAATATTTAATGTAGGAATGTGAAAACTTGGGACTTCGATTATGCCGCTGGAAGAATTTCCAACCACTGCCCCAATATATTGCAACACTGACAGATAACGTCTCATTCCCAAAGAAGCAAACCAGACCGCTTTTTCAGCATTTTGGGAAACATATTCCTTAATTAGATTCATGATAATTCGACTGTCGGTATCCGAATTAGGCATTGTAAAAATAATTCGTAAGTATTTTATTTGATCAATGGCCGACAGTAACTCTTTAAATTGAGATTCAGCTGTGTTTGTTTCCATGGTTACCGGATGAAATGTGACGAAGATAGTGTTTCTATCCAACGCAAAGTTTAATGATGTTTCCAATTCTTCTTTCTCGATAAGTGGGATATGCCTGATATTATCACATCCCAAAGAACCCACATGGTAAACAGTATCCGGGCGTTCACCCATTTGAATCACTCGCTGACGATATTCCGCTGTGGAGGTAAAATGTAAGTGTGACATTTTGGTAATGGCATGACGGATGGCATCGTCGTAGGCGCCTTCTGTAATTTCTCCTCCATGGAGATGGACGATGGGTATTTTATAAAACATTGCCGCTGAGACGGCTGCTAATATCTCATATCTGTCGCCGAGCACCATAATCGAATCCGGTTGTAACTCCTCATAAGCATCGGCAAAACCGATAATTCCCTTTCCGACCGATTTTACCGTAGCATGAGCAGAGTCGGACGAAGACAATATCGGAATTTTCTTATCAACAACAAATCCATCGGCTTCTATTTCCTTATAAGTTTCGCCATATTCAACCGCCAAATGCATATTCGTGGCAATAATCTGTAATTGAAAATCACCATCATCTTGAATGAATCGCATCAAACGACTCATTAAGCCATATTCAGCCCGGCTACCTGTTATGACACAAATTTTTCTCATAACACAATCAATTCATCTTCTTCAAAATCACGCACTGCACATCTACCCAGTAAATCATTCCATTTCATAGGAGATATACCGTTGCCGGGTCGTTTGACCGTAAGATTATATTCAGAAAACGTTTCGCCTTTGGCGATACATTTTGAAGCGACAATACTCTTTCGAGCGATGGGGATATTTTCTTTTTCAGATAAGGTAACTGTTTTTTCGTAAGAACCGAGCGCTTTTTCTACGTTGCGGATCGCGGCGATCATGGCTTTCAATTCGTCGGGTTCGATCGAAGCTTTGTGATCAGGACCTTCCAGATTTCGATCCAATGTAAAATGTTTTTCAATCACCATCGCACCAAGCGCTGCTGCCGCAATAGGGACTTCAATACCCAAAGTATGGTCGGAATAACCTATTTTGAGACCTGTTTCTTTGGCGATTGTATCCATGGCGCGTAGATTCACATCCTGCATCGGTGTTGGATATTGTGTGTTGCAATGTAAAAGCGTAATCTGCTGTTTGTCTGTTCCGTATTCTACTAAAATATTCACTGCCCCCATTATTTCTTCCATTGTGCTCATACCTGTAGAAAGAATTACCGGTTGTTTTTCTCTTGCAATTCGTTTCAAATAGGGGTAATTCGTAATTTCACCGGAAGGTATTTTCCATAAACCGAGATGAAGGCTTGCAAGAAAATCTATGCTATCCAAATCAAAGGCGGTAGATAAGAATTTAATACCGCAAGTGTTACAATATTTGATCAGTTCGAAATGTTGAGCTGTTGTCAGTTGTAATTTTTTAAGCATCTCATATTGAGAAGTATCGTTATAGGTATTTATCTGCTGATAATCTGCCTTTTGGGCTGATTTGGTTACAACCATTCCGGTCTGAAAAGTCTGAAACTTCACATAATCAGCTTTGGCCGTAGCAGCAACGTCAATGAGCTTTTTAGCTAATTCCATAGAACCATTATGGTTGACGCCTGCTTCAGCAATGATGATTGTCGGGTGCATGATATGATTTATAATTAATTGCCGATATTTACACCACTTTTCGATATACTCTTCCGAACAATGGCGCCTGCTGTTACAATGCAATGATTAGCAAGGGTAATGCCATGATGGAGAATCGCACCGCTACCGATAAACGTTTCATTTCCTATCAAACAATTGCCATTGACCATAGCGCCGGTAGATATGTGACAGTAATTTCCGATAATCGTATCGTGTTCAATATTAGCCATTGTGTTAATTATACAACCCATGCCGATCTTCGTATTTGCGTTGATAACAGCTTTGTGCATAACAACAGTTCCTTTTTCAAGATCAGCAAATTTTGAGACGTGTGCATCGGAAGCGATTACATTAGCCAATTCACCACCTGCGGCAATGATTTGCTCATGTATTCTTTTACGGGTTCCGGCATCTTTTATTTGACCGACAGTAACCAAGAATAAAGCTTGATGAACAAATTCGGGAATTTGTTCATCAATACCGATTATGTTGTAGTTCAGGACTTTTTCCCCTACATTTTCAGCCCTATCTAATACACCGAGAATCGTCCATCCCGCACTCTCAGCCACATCTATGACCGACTTACAATGACCGCCCCCGCCAATAAGAATAAGCTTGTTATGTTTCATTGTACCTATTTGCACTACTTGGTAAATTGACAATTCTGCCTTCGATCGAAATCGCATTATCCAGACTTCCACATTGCGCCAAAGCGAACATTGGAAGCCGGTTCATTAAGGTCCAAGCTGGACGAGTCATGACGTGATGATCATTGCTGTATTTCAAAAACAGATCGCGACCTTCCCTTCCGCTAAAAAGGATTGTATTCAACCAAAAATTCGATTGACAATTATCGGGTTCGTCTACATAGACGATGTCTTTTTTCGCTTGAAAGTATTTTTTGTATGCCATCGCAATTTCTCTTTTCTGAGCCAGTATTTTGTCTAAATATTCCATTTGGGCACATCCTAAGGCTGCATTGATATTCGGCAAACGATAATTGTATCCGATCTCATCATGTATAAAATCCCAGCGATGAGGCAATTTTGCTTGTGTAGTCAGATGTTTTGCACGTTTTGCCAATTTTTCATCATTAAATAACATCATTCCGCCTCCCCCGGTTGTGATTGTCTTATTGCCGTTAAAACTGATTATTCCGATTTTCCCAAATGTTCCGGTATGCTTCCCTTTATAAAAACTACCCAAACTTTCGGCTGCATCTTCAACCAATTCAAGGTAATATTTATCGCAAACAGCCATCAATCCGTCTAAATGAACCGGATGCCCGAATGTATGCATGGGCAGGCAGACTTTAACTCTTCTTCCTGTTTTTTTGTTATAGCAAGTAAGATTTTCTATATACGTATTTTGGCTTAACCATTCGTCTACTGCTACCGGCGATAATCCCATCGTATCTTTATCAACATCAATAAAGACCGGATGAGCGCCTGCATAAATGATGGCATTGCATGTAGCTATAAAAGTCAATGGCTGAGTGATCACTTCATCATTCCGCTCAACCCCGGATAATAATAACGACAGATGGAGTGCATTGGTTCCATTGACGCACGCTACCGCTTTTTTACATCCTGTATAATCTTCCATCATTGCCTCGAAACGGTCGACAAATTTCCCTACTCCCGAAACATAAGTACTATCCATACATTCATCCAGAAATTTTTTTTCATTTCCCATAAAGAATGGAGCATGAAGCGGTATCATATCCTTCGTGCCATAGAGGTTTTGTATGAATTGAATAATATCCTTATACATTATAGATGTAGGATTTATATTTTTTCAAATTGGTTTTGTCCGAAAACCATTCAATTGTTTCTTTCAAACCTTCTTCTAAACTATAAGCGGGCAAATACCCGACTAATGATTTTATTATGGAATTATCACCCCATAACCGGAATACCTCCGAATTCTCAGGCCTTAGTCGCCGACTGTCTTCAATAAATATTACTTCAGCATGCATTAATTTGGCAATTAATTCAAAAACAGAATGCATCGTGATTTCGTGGTTACTGCAAACATTCACCTCCCTCCCGATTGTTAAGTCACTTTCTGATATTTCAATGAATCCTTTACAAATATCTTTTACATAATTAAAATCCCGGGAAGGTCTTAAATCCCCTAATTTGATTTCTTTTACTCCATTTGCGATTTGGGTTATAATGGTTGGTATGATCGCTCGCGCTGATTGCCTGGGGCCGTATGTATTAAATGGTCGTACAACTGTAACCGGTAATCCAAAAGCATGATAGAAACTCATCCCCATGGCATCAGCCCCAATCTTTGACGCCGAATAAGGCGATTGAGGTTGTTTAGGGTGGTTTTCATCGATAGGTACATATTTTGCTGTTCCGTAAACCTCCGAAGTGGATGTCACCAAAACTCGCTTGATGTCATTTTCCTTGGCTGCCTGACATATATTGAGCGTTCCTTTGATGTTTGTGTCTACATAACTGTCGGGAGCAAAATAAGAATAAGGAATGGCTATGAGTGCGGCAAGGTGGAAGACCGTATCCACATCTTTTGTGATGTATTTACAAAAATGAGGATCACGCACATCGCCTGTAATAACCTCCAAGTCAGCATGATTTATCTCTTCTAACCATCCCCAGTGGTTAAATGAATTATAATGGGACAGTGCTTTGACTTTATATCCTTTTGCCAATAACATCTCTGTTAGGTGCGAACCAATAAAGCCATCAGCTCCGGTAACTAATACTTGTTTTATATTCATTATTCTAATTATGATAAGTTTAAATCCGATCCCTTTTTAAAACTTTGTCAATGATTAAAGAAATCTCATCCGAGATTTTCAATTTATATAGAGAAATCAGAGTGAGTGTACCGATGATCAAGGAACGATAGAATCCGTCAATAAAAGGGTTGGGAGACCAGACCGGAAGGAAATAATTGATACCGAATAATAGGATTATCAGAAGGAAACATTTTAACAAACTCATTGAAAATGGATTTCCTTTTATTTTAGCCAAAACGATCCATTGTTGTACGCCTGAAAGTAACATATAGGTTATGAATGTGGCTATTGCAGCGCCTGTAATCCCATATTTGGGTATTAATATTAGATTGGATACAATGCCGGTAATGGTAATAAATACCAGAAAGAAAAGTGTCCAGTAATAATATTTGGAATAAGAAATAAGAATTCCGCCAAAATTCAATGTCACATTCAAAAGTTTGGCTAATGCAATAAAAAAAACCACCCATTTTCCTGCGCTAAACACGTCACCATTGGGAATAATGGAAAAGATATTATCAATATTAATCCAAACAAGGAGGAATATGATACTTCCTGCTAAAAATTGATGAAGGGAGACTTTTTTATATAATTGATTGGCAGTGTGCATATCTCCTTCTTTTAGCGCTTTTGCAGCAATAGGCGAGGAAATGGACGAAATCGAACGAGAGGGTATTTCCACTACATTTCCCATAAAAAAAGCGATTGTAAAGACACCTACATAGCTAAAGCCCAAATGAGAACCCAACATAAAGACATCCAATTGATTCAAGATACTTCCACTTAATGAAGATAAAACCAGGAACAAAGTATAGTTTCTGATTTTTTTCCCCAAAGGCTTGTCGATAAAAGAAAAGTCGTGTTTCAATGATACCGGGCTAATTCGGGAAATATACGTAAATGTAAGGACCATCGCGATGCCATACACGGCAATAAAGCCGCCGACAAGTCCGTCAAGATTCAGAAATTTAAATGCAAATAAAAGATAGACTGCTAATAACAAAATCCGCACGGCGATTTCGCGTATAAATTTGGGCATGACAATACGCATCAACAAGTTTGAATAAATCTCGAATGCGGTCCAAAATGCAATAAAAATAATCAGGAATATGATCCAATAATAATAATGATCGAAAAGTAAGGCATTGATACTGAAAAAAGCAGAGATAGGCTCTTTTAATAAAACATATAACGGGATAAAAAGTATAATACCGATGGTTGGCAACAAGACTAAATAAAAGAAAAAACCATTGTGATTGTTTTTATCAGATTGAAAATAAGGGAAAAAACGAAAAGCTGTTCCGGTTATGCCCAATTGGGCGAAACCCGCAATGAGTACAGCGGCTTCATAAATGACACGTGTCAACCCGATTTCTTCCGGTTGAAGAAATCGGGTCAATACGAACATGGTGGTCAGAAATCCGATAAATGAGCCGATGTAATTGACAATGGTTCCTTTAATGCTTTGACGGATGATGACTCCCATTCTTAAATTACCTGTAACGTTTTATACAAAAAAATATCCCGTCAGTCCCATCAGGGATGACTTAAAAAGCTTGCAAATATACAAATTTACAGCGACTTTACCAATCTAACGATAGGGAATAATGAAAATTGTATGAATAAAAAAAACAACTCCCCTTCGTTAGGAAACGAAGGGGAGTTGTTTTTTTACATTTTTTTATTTAAGGGCTTCCGATCCGCCGATAATATCTAAAATTTCGCTGGTAATGGCTTGCTGGCGTTGTTTATTGAATTGAATGGTCAAATCACTCAGAATCTCATCGGCATTGTCGGTGGCAATTTGCATGGCAACGGTTCGGGCTGCATGTTCTGCTGCCGACGAATCCAAAAGTATAGCATAAATTTTCGTTCGTAATGAAGTGGGAATCAGTGATTCTACAATGGTTTTACGGTCCGGTTCGACTAAGTAGTCTATTGGAATTGCCCTGAAATTTTCGGGTTTTGTCAGTTTGACAGGCAAAAACAATTCATCGGTTGGGACTTGAACACCTGTACTTTTGAAATGGTTGTAAACTAAATCAACCCGATCGATTTGTTTGGTAAGAAAATCTTTCATTAAGGCATCGGCAATTTGTTTAGCGCCTTCAAAGTTGGGTTTATCCATTAATGATATATAACTTCCTTTTGTTTCGACGGGAACAGTCAATTTGTTGATAAAAGACTCGATTTTTTTTCCAACCGGATAGACTACTATTTCATAATTCTGCTCACGGTATTTCCTGATCCGGTCGTTTACAATGCGTATGATGTTGGAATTGAAAGCGCCGCACAGACTGGAGTTGGAAGAAAGGGCAACAATAGCTACGCGTTTGATTGCCCTGACCTCTGCAAAAACAGACGAAATGCTGTTATCCTCGCTATACCCGGCTAAGAAATCATTTAAGATATTCGTGACCCGGCGTTCATAGGGCAAAAACCGTTCGACCAAAGAATGTGCTTTATGAAGTTTGGAAGATGCAACCATCTTCATCGCCGAGGTAATTTTCTTTGTCGATTTTACCGAGGCAATACGTCCTTTTATTTCTTTTAATGACGACATTTCTTTCCTTTAACTTTACACCTAAAACCTTTTATATTCACTGCTTTTTGAAATCGCCTATCAAATCTGTTGCTGTTTGTGTAAGCAACTTTTCAACTTCTTCATTGAGTATGCCTTTCTGAAGAACGTCAAGCACTTGACTCCTGTATTTCAATTCCAACCGTTCCAGATATTCTTTCGCAAAATCATTGACTTTTTCAACCGGAATATCATATAACAAGCCCTTTGTCCCTGCATAAATCAAAGCGATTTCGTACTCGACGGGCAATGGATTATACTGTGGTTGAATCAATAGAGCAGCATTTTTCCTTCCCTTATCCAACGTCATTCGGGTGATGGCATCCAAATCGCTGCCAAATTTAGTAAATGCCTCCAATTCGCGGTATTGAGCCTGATCGATTTTAAGTGTACCGGCAATTTTTTTCATGGCTTTAATTTGGGCGTTACCTCCTACACGCGAAACAGAAATACCGACATTGATAGCCGGACGTATACCTGCATTAAACAAACCGGTTTCGAGGAAGATCTGTCCGTCGGTAATCGAAATAACGTTCGTCGGGATATATGCCGAAACGTCGCCGGCTTGAGTCTCAATAATGGGTAAAGCAGTCAATGAGCCTCCACCTTTGAGAAATGGCTTCAGATTTTCGGGGACATCATTCATTTGTGCAGCTACTTCATCGTTATTGATGATTTTGGCAGCCCGCTCCAATAAGCGCGAGTGCAGATAGAAAATATCTCCGGGATAGGCTTCGCGTCCTGATGGGCGGCGAAGAATAAGCGATACCTCGCGGTAAGAGACGGCTTGTTTGGAAAGGTCGTCGTAGATAACCAAGGCAGCCCGTCCCGTATCACGGAAGAATTCTCCGATTGCCGCCCCTGCATAGGGAGCATAGAAACGCAATGCCGCAGGGTCGGATGCCGAAGCGGAAATGATAATGGTATATTCGAGCGCTCCTTTTTCTTTTAAAGTATTCACGATATTGGCAACCGTCGAACCTTTTTGTCCGATTGCGACATAAATACAATAGACAGGTTTGCCTGCTAAGAAATTTTTTCGTTGGTTGATGATCGTATCAATGCCGATTGCTGTTTTGCCTGTTTGACGGTCGCCGATAATCAATTCCCGTTGACCGCGCCCGATAGGGATCATCGCATCAATAGCGATAATTCCGGTCTGTAAAGGCTCATTAACCGGTTGGCGGAATATGACTCCGGGCGCTTTACGTTCCAAAGGCATTTCCAATAAATCGCCAAAGATAGGGCCTTTTCCGTCAATGGGTTGTCCGAGTGGATTGACTACACGTCCCAAGAGGCCTTCGCCGGTGGGGATTGAAGCAATCCGTCGGGTTCGTTTGACGGTATCGCCTTCTTTGACAAAATCGGTATGCCCCAGTAAAACGGCGCCAACATTGTCTTCTTCAAGGTTCATTACAACAGCCATTTCTCCATTGTCAAATTGAAGAAGTTCGCCGGATTCGGCGTTGTTCAGGCCGAAGATACGGGCTACGCCGTCGCTTACCTGAAGCACCGTACCTACTTCTTCGAATTTCACATGGGAATCAATGCCTTCCAATTGCATTTTCAATATTTGTGAAATCTCACTTGCTTTTATATCAGACATAAATTTTTATTATTTTTTAAGGATGAATTAATTCAAGCCGCAGTTGATTTAATAAATTTTTTACGCAGGCATCCAACCGAAGGTCATCTATTTCAAGAATAAATCCGCCGATAATATCAGCATCGGTTTTCGCATTAAACTCGACTTGTTCGTTTTTTTTCTTGACTAAATCCACAAGTTTATTTTTCATCTCACTACTTGCCGGCTCAGTAGTTACCAATTTCATGATTACCAAATCCTTGGCTTTCCTGTAGACTTTGTCGTACCTCAATGCAACAGATTGTAGGTAATGCACCCGTTTGTTTTTAACGATCAGGTGAAGAACCTTTTTGCAAGTTTCACTGATTTCTCTTCCTGCGGCTGTAGTCAATAGATCGATTTTCACAGTCATCGGGATGGTCGGATCGTCCAAGGCTTTTTGCAACGATGGACAAGAGAGAAACTGTTCCGATAAGAATTTCAGTTCTTCCCGCAACAGACTCTCTTCCTTACGTTCAGCAGCAAATTGATAAATAGCCTTTGCGTACCGGTGCGAAATAATTCCTGCATCCATTCGATTAATTCATTTGCGCTTCTTCGATCAATCTTTGTACCAATTCACGTTGGGCCTGAGGATTATCCAAGCTCTTGCGCAGTACTTTTTCGGCAATATCAATTGATAAGTTGGCAATTTGATTGCGTATATCGCGAATTGCCAATTCCTTTTCTTTTTGAATTGCCAATTTTGCCTCTGCAATCATTTTCTTGGCTTCAACAGCTGCTTGTTCTTTTGCTTCTCCGATAATTCTACTTTTTGTCTCCTGAACCTCTTTCAGTATACGAAGTTCTTCGTCGTGCGTTTGTTTTAATATCCGTGCGCCTTCTTCCTGAATCCCCGCCAGACGTATATTAGCGGCTTTGGCAGATTCCAACGAATTGTCGATAAAGACTTTTCGTTCATCCACCATTTTCACGATGATAGGGAAACCGAATTTGGCAAGAACAAAGAATACGACTCCGAAAGAGATCAGCATCCAAAAAATAAGGCCGGGATCGGGTGTTAACAACATAACTTGTCGTTTACTTAATAAGGAATGCGCAAGCTACAACTGCAAATAAAGCAACACCTTCGATCAGAGCGGCTGCAATAATCATACTCGTCCGGATGTCGTTGGCGGCTTCCGGTTGGCGGGCAATGCCTTCGAGCGCTGCCTGTCCGATTTTACCGATTCCTAAACCTGCACCGACTACTGTGATCCCGGCGCCTAAACCAACGCCTAATTGTGCTAATCCTGAGCCTGCTGCGGCTGCTTGCAATAAAATTGAAATTAACATAATCTTTTAATTTTTTAAATTTTTATTTAATAGTTTTGAATCTTTATTTTTATATTTTTTAATGTTTCGCATGATGTGGTTCTATCTGCGATAAACCGATAAAGACGGCTGAAAGCAACGTAAAAACATACGCTTGAATAAAGGCTACCAATAATTCAATAAAACTGATGAAAATAGCCATGACCACAGCCAAGAAACTCATTCCTGCATTTAATGCTGTTCCTAAGCTTACGGTTAGGAATATCATACAGGTCAACCCCAAGACAATGGAATGGCCGGCTAAAATGTTCGCAAATAGACGAATCATCAATGCAAATGGTTTTGTAAAAATACCGACCAACTCGATTGCCGGCATAATCGGTATGGGCGCTTTCAGCCATAAAGGCACTTCAGGCCAGAATATTTCTCTCCAATATTCTTTGGTGCCAAAGATATTCACGATTACGAAAGAGAAAATGGCTAATATACAAGTCACTGCAATATTGCCCGTGACATTGGCTCCTCCGGGGAAAAGGGGAATTAAACCTAACAAGTTGTTTAAAAAGATAAAAAAGAAAACGGTCAGAAGATACGGCACATACCGTTTATAGTTTTTACCGACACATGGTTTAATGACACTATCGATGATACTTGTTATGACCATTTCAATTAATGCGACAAATCCCTTCGGAGAGATCTCATCCGGCTTGTCTTGCCGTTTCTTGTACCAACTTGCGCACGATAGGATCATAAATATCAGTAGTATGCTGCTTATCAGTAAGGATAAGGCATTTTTGGTCAGAGACAAATCCCATGGGCGAACTTCAGCGCCGGAGGAATTCTTTTCAACAATTTTACCCTTGAAATCCCCATGCTCAGAGATATAAAAACCTTGATATTCTGCGTGTCCATGTTCAAAGCGGGCTGAAGAAAAGAGAAGCCATTGACCGGTGCTTTTTCTTACGATGACAGGCAACGGTATGGAAACATGAGTATGTCCAATGGTGACAATATGCCATTCGTAAGTATCCGACAAATGCTCTAATATAAGCTCGGTGACGTCAAAATCCGCTTTTGGATCCTCTGCAACATGGGATAATGATGTATGATCAGGGGTGAGAGTTATTGTTTGTTGATTTTGAGCATGCATCGAAATACATTCCGCAGGGAAGATGAGTCTCCCGGCGAAAAAGAAAAGCACGAAGATGGTATATCTTAATACAGCATTCATTCTATTGTTACTTGTTTGGTTTTACTTGCAGACTTTAACCCTTTTTCTCTCAGTGATAAATATGTTGTATTGGAAAATAAATAGATTAAATAAAGAACGAGAAAAGCAACCGTAAATCGTCTGATTTCCACTTGACCGGCTAATGCATAGATCAGTATGAAAAGTAATGCCAAAAGCATTTTGCCCACTTTCAATCCAAGCAAAATGTTGACCGATTGTCGCGGATTCTGTTTCCTGCTTCTACTTTCGAGAAACCATACCGAAAGCATTTCGAGAATGGTAAACATGCCGATTGCCGCCACAATACCTTTTATCGGAAGTAATTCATCGAAAATCATATCTCCATAAGTGATCGACAAGATAGTGAGTGCTGAACACAACACAACTAAAAAAAAGAGATAACTGTTTTTGGTCGACAACATATAATTATTCAATACAAACAGATACATTATTTTGGATAGCTTCAACAAATCCTCCGCTAATCATCACTTCTGCTTTTTCGCCATTCACACTATACGTCACGACACCTTTTGTTAATACGGAGATTATCGGCGCATGACGATCCAGAATCGTAAATAATCCATTTATTCCGGGCAGCATAACCGATTCGGATACGCCGGAATAAACTGTTTTTTCGGGGGAAATGATTTCTAAGTTCATCTGATATTATTGTACTTCAAGCGAATTACGCTTATGATACTTTCATTTTTGCTGCTTTTGCAATCGCATCTTCAATCGTTCCCACATTGAGGAAAGCCTGTTCGGGTAAATCATCTACTTCGCCATCCATAATCATATTGAAGCCTTTGATGGTATCATCGATCGAAACCATTACACCGGGTACGCCCAAAAATGCTTCGGCCATATAGAAAGGTTGCGAAAGGAAACGTTGTACACGGCGTGCGCGGCTGACCACCAATTTGTCTTCGTCCGAAAGTTCTTCCATTCCCAAAATAGCAATAATGTCCTGCAATTCTTTGTAGCGTTGCAGCAATTGTTTGACCCGTTGAGCTGTATTGTAATGTACTGTGCCTGTGATATTTGGGTCAAGTATTCTGGATGTGGAACTCAAAGGGTCAACAGCGGGATATATCCCTAACTCCGAAATTTTTCGATCCAATACGGTTGTCGCGTCAAGGAATGCGAAGGTAGTTGCCGGAGCCGGGTCGGTTAAGTCGTCGGCGGGCACATAGACAGCTTGGACAGAAGTGATCGAGCCTGTTTTGGTTGAGGTAATCCTTTCTTGCATAACGCCCATTTCGGTCGCTAAAGTTGGCTGGTATCCAACAGCAGAAGGCATACGCCCCAACAAAGCGGATACTTCGGAACCTGCTTGTGTGAAACGGAAAATATTGTCCATAAAAAATAAAATATCGCTACCCGAATCGCCCCCTTTGTCGCGACACGACTCGGCAAGGGTCAATCCGGATAAGGCAACCGATGAACGTGCTCCGGGAGGTTCATTCATTTGTCCGAAGACCAATGTAGCCTGCGATTTGGCCAATTCTTCGTAGTCGATTTTTGACAAATCCCATTCGCCGCGCTCCATACCTTCTTTAAACTCTTTACCGTACCGGATAACGCCCGATTCAATCATTTCGCGAAGCAAGTCGTTGCCTTCACGGGTACGTTCACCAACACCGGCGAAAACGGAAAAACCGTTATGCTTCTTGGCGATATTATTAATCAATTCCATGATCAACACCGTCTTGCCAACGCCGGCGCCACCGAACAAACCGATTTTGCCTCCTTTCAAGTAGGGCGCTAATAAATCCACTACTTTAATACCGGTGAAAAGAATTTCGTTTGATGTAGCTAAATCCTCAAACTTAGGTGGGTCGCGATGGATCGGTTCGGCGCCATCTCTACTTAACGGTCTCATACCGTCGATGGTGTCGCCAATCACGTTTAATAACCTCCCTTTTACCTGATCGCCAACAGGCATAGAAATAGGGGCGCCCAAATTTTCTACCTTCATTCCCCGGTAAATTCCATCGGTCGAATCCATCGCTACAGTGCGAACGGTATCTTCTCCAATGTGTTGCTGAACTTCAACAATCAGCGCTTTGCCGTCGGGACGGGTAATTTTAAGAGCGTTGTGAATTCTGGGAATGCCATGACCTGCATTTTCGTACGAAACGTCTATAACCGGGCCAATCACCTGCGAAATACTTCCAATGTTTTCAAGCATATTAAAATTATAACTAATTTGTTTACTGTTATCTATTACATAAAACCCATCTTAAAAGATGCATCGCATTTTCAAAATGCCGGACAAAAGTAATGTTTTTTTTATAATGCTGCACAAAAAGTCGAATATTTTATAAAAATTAACAATTCCACTCAAAAATTGCGGAGACTAATTTCTTTTTAGGGCATAGATGCGTTGGATGATATCAACAACTTTCATGCCTTCCATCACATTAGTGGTGATTTGCCCGGAAGAGTTTGTTTGGAGTACATCGACAACGTTGCGGATTACATAATGGTGGTTTTGGGCTGAGCCTTTATAGGCGCCGTAGTCGTTACCGGGTTGGGTTGGCGCTAATTCCGGCATCTCGTAATTCTTTACATGACACGCTAATACTTCGTTCATATACTGTCCGCCGATTTTTACGCTTCCATTTTCGGCAACAACGAGCATGCTGCTTTCCAGGTTTCTGTCCCATACCGAAGTAGAATAGCACAAACTACCCATCCCACCGTTCACAAATTTGAAATTCACCATGCCCGAATCTTCAAAATCAGTCAGTCCGGCATGGTTGAAATCGGCAAAACGGGCTTGGATATCGCAGATATCGCCGAAGACCCAATACAGGAGATCAATAAAATGCGAAAACTGGGTAAACAATGTTCCTCCGTCGGATTCTGCCTTTCCGTGCCACGAATCCGGTTGATAATATCGTTCGTCGCGATTCCAGTAGCAACTCAATTGCACCAAATATATTTTCCCCAATCTGCCGGAATCAACCATTTCCTTGATCCAAACCGAAGGAGGGGAATAACGGTTTTGCATCACACAAAAGACTTGTTTGCGATGTTTGATGGAGGCATGGATGATTTTCTCGGCATCGGCTACGGTTAGCGACATGGGTTTTTCGATGACAACATGATGTCCCGATTCGATTGCGCGAATCGACATTCCGGCATGTAATCCATTGGGAGTACAAATGTTTACCACATCGAAAGGGATGTCGCTTTGGAGTAAATCGTTGATATTGTGAAAAAAAGGCGCATCGCAGGCTTCAAGCGACAACGTTGCTTTTGGTAAAACGTCACATAAAGCGGCTAACTCGGCGCCCTGCTCGCGTACAATCATCTCAATGTGGCGCTTACCGATATGGCCGCAGCCGACGACAGCGAAACGGATGTTCTGATTATTCATTCCTGATTATTTCGAAAGAATTGGACAATGTTTTCTGTAACAAACCTTATCATTTCGTCGGTCATCCCGGAATGAACCGGAAGAGAGAGTACTTCTTTGCAAAGTCGGCTTGAAATACTTACGCTCCCCGAAAGACGCGCCACCCATTTATACCCTTCCTGTTCATGCACTGCAAGGGGATAATAAACGGTCGAAGGGATCCCTTTTTCTTTAAGGTAAGCTTGTAGCGAATTGCGCAGATCATTTTTGACACAGAGGGTATATTGGTGATAGATATGCGTGGAGAATGCTGATTTTATCGGAATTTGAATTTTACTTAAAGGTCTCAAGATTTGGTCGTAATATTGGGCGACTTTTTGTCTTGCACGTGTAAATTCGTCCATATAGTTGAGTTTGACATTCAAAATGGCGGCTTGAATCGTATCTAAGCGCGAATTGCAACCGACTACCTGATGGTGGTATTTTTTCGATTGTCCGTGATTGGCCAACAACCGGATGCGCCCGGCTAATTCACTGTTCGAGGTCATAAGCGCTCCCCCATCGCCATAACAACCAAGTGGCTTGGTGGGGAAAAACGATGTGGTTCCAATTAGCCCGATGGTTCCTGCCTTCTTTGTCGAACCATCGGAAAAGGTATAGTCTGCGCCCAACGATTGTGCATTGTCTTCGATAATACTGAGTTTATATTTTTCTGCAATCTTCATTACTGCTTCCATGTTGCAGGTTTGTCCGAAAAGATGCACAACAATTATCGCTTTGGTTTGTCGTGTTATGGCTTTCTCGAGCAGATCGGTGTTGATATTGAAAGTTTCGGGGTCGACATCGACTAAGACGGGGATTAAACTCATTGCGGCAACCATTTCAGCCGCAGCGATATACATAAATGCGGGGAGAATAATCTCGTTGCCGGGCTTCACTTGAAGCGCCTGCAAAGCCAAGCGGATTGCATCGGTGCCGTTTCCACATGGGATAACATGTGGGATATTCAAATACGCTGCAAGGCGGGAGCAAAATGTATTGACTTGCGGGCCGTTGATAAATGAAGTACTGTTGATAACTTCCTTTATGGCGGCATCAATTTCGTTTTCCAACCGTTGATATTGACCATGCAGGTCGACCATTTGAATATTCATTTCACTTCGCTACCGGGTTTGACGGTTTGTTCCGGAACGACTACGACCAATTGACCGCCGGCATCTTCGGCTGACAGGATCATGCCTTCCGAAGTGATGCCCCGCAGTTGGCGGGGTGCCAGATTTGCAATAAAGCAGATTTGTTTACCGACCAATTCTTCAGGAGCATAATGTTGGGCAATGCCGGATACGATGGTGCGTCCGCCAAGACTGTCATCAATAGTCAGTTGTAACAGTTTATCGGCTTTGGGGACTTTCGTACACGCAGTAACGACTCCTGTGCGAATATCTAATTTGGCGAAATCATCGTATGTTATGGTTTCGCGTACCGGTTTGGCTTGATAGCCGGATTCTTCGTTCTCTTTTTTGGTGTCCATTAGTTTCTGTATTTGTTTTTCGATGGTTTCGTCGTCGATTTTTTCAAAAAGCAATTCAGATGTACCTAAAGCATGCCCTGCAACCATTAAACCGGCATCACCTAAGCGGGTCCATTCCAAATCATTAATATTGAGCATGGTGTTTAACTTCTTCATGCTTAAAGGCAAAAATGGCCGGAAAGCAATCGACAGGTTGGCTGTAATCTGAAGCGCTATATATAATATGGTATAGACACGCTCCAAATCCGTATTTGCCACTTTCCAGGGTTCTGTGTCAGCAAGGTACTTATTTCCGATACGCGCCAGATTCATGGCTTCCTTTTGGGCTTCACGAAAATGATACGTATCCAAGAGGTGTTCCAAATTTGCTTTTACGTTTTTAACATCCTGAAGGGTTTGGCTGTCGTAATCCGTCAATTGACCGCATGCAGGGACTTTGTTTCCTGCGTATTTATGGGTCAGGACGAATGCACGGTTGACAAAGTTGCCCAAAATTGCAACCAACTCGTTGTTATTTCGCGCCTGGAAATCTTTCCATGTAAAGTCGTTATCCTTTGTTTCCGGTGCATTTGCAGTCAAGGCATAACGCAGGACGTCTTGTTTCCCCGGAAATTCTTCGAGGTATTCATGAAGCCATACAGCCCAGTTGCGCGATGTGGAAATCTTATCGCCTTCTAAGTTCAGAAATTCATTGGCAGGCACATTTTCGGGAAGGTTGTAGGTCCCTTCGGCTTTCAGTACGACCGGAAAGACGATGCAATGGAATACGATATTGTCTTTCCCGATAAAATGCAATATCTTTGTTTCAGGGTCTTTCCACCATGTTTCCCAGCTGTCGGGTAATAATTCTTTCGTATTGGATATATAACCTATCGGTGCATCAAACCAGACATAGAGGACTTTGCCATCGGCTCCATCAATCGGCACGGGAATGCCCCAGTCCAAATCGCGGCTCACGGCGCGGGGTTGCAATCCCATATCCAACCAACTTTTGCACTGACCGTACACATTGGGTTTCCATTCGGTATGGCCTTTCAGGATCCACTCGCGCAGGAAAGGCTCGAAGCGGTCTAACGGCAGATACCAGTGTTTCGTTTCGCGCATGACGGGGATGCTACCACTGATCACAGATTTTGGGGCGATCAGGTCGGTCGGGCTTAAGGATGTTCCGCACGACTCGCACTGGTCGCCGTAGGCTTTTTCGTTTTGGCAATGCGGACAAGTACCTACGATATAACGGTCGGCCAAAAACTGGCGCGCTTCTTCATCGTAATACTGCTCGTTGGTTTTTTCGATAAAAGTGCCGTTGTCGTATAATGTCCTGAAGATTTCGGAAGCAACCCGGTAGTGCGTCGCGGTGGTGGTTCGCGAATAGATGTCGAACGAAATACCGAAGTCTTCGAACGATTTTTTGATTATATGATGGAAGCGGTCAACAATAGCCTGCGGCGTCACGCCTTCCTGTTTGGCCCTCAATGTTATCGGCACTCCATGTTCGTCGGAGCCTCCGATCAGTAACACATCTTCGCCTTTCAACCGGAGGTAGCGCGCATAAATATCTGCAGGAATATATACACCCGCCAAATGTCCGATATGAACCGGCCCGTTGGCATAAGGCAATGCGGTGGTTATCAGTGTCCGCTTAAATTGTTTTATTTTCATATTATGAAATCTGAATCAAGACTGCAAAGATAGCGAAAATCGAAAGCAATACAAAAAAACCATTTATTTATTGCCCATGCCATTTGCTCTTTATCGCTTCCCATTCTTACGCTTGAAGCGTCCGAAGGAATTTTGCCGCCAGGGTTTGTCGCTGTTTGTATTTTTGCGTGCACGCGTATCCTGTGATTTTGCAGATTCTGCTGAGCGGTGGAAAGCAGCCGGTCGATCTGCCTTGTTCGCGCGCTTTTGTAGTCCGTGTGCCTGTCCTTGTGCAGGTTCAACCGAAATGACACGACCTTCAATTTCGTAACTGTTCATTTGTTGGATGACGCGCCGGGCTTCTTTGTCGTCTACTTCGAAAAATGAAAAGGCATCGCGCAAGTCTATCCTGCCGATTTGTACCTTTCCAGGCACACAAAGATTGATCAACTCAATCAGTTGCCCGGGCGACATGCCATCAGCCTTACCGAAATTGATAAAGAGCCGTTCATAGCCTTTTTCCGCTTGATGCGATATGTTGCGCTTGCCTTGTTTCGCAGTGTTTTCGCGCCGGCTTGGCGAGTCATCGACGATTGCAATCTCGTCGGCATCGCGGTAGTAATCCAGCATACGGTTAAACTCCAACGAAATCAGTCGTTTGATGATATCTTCCTTCTCCAACCATTCTAATTTCCGAAAAACAGGAGGCATCAATGTGGCGATTTCGTCTTCGTTCACTTTGACCTTTTCCAACCGGTCGATCAGGCTGAACAGTTGTTTTTCGCAAATGGCATGACCAGAAGGGAATTGTCCCTTTTCGAATGTTTTGTTGATAAAGGAGCTGATTTCCCGTATTTTACGTTTTTCTTTGACATGACAGATCGCGATCGAAATACCTGTTTTCCCTACGCGGCCTGTACGTCCGCTCCGGTGGGTATACAATTCAATTTCATCGGGCAAGCCGTAATGAATGATATGTGTCAGGTCGTCGACATCCAAACCCCGTGCTGCAACATCGGTTGCAATCAGCAATTGCAGGTTCTTGATCCTGAACTTTTGCATCACGGCATCGCGTTGCGCCTGGCTTAATTCTCCGTGTAAGGAGTCGGCATTGTATCCGTCCTGAATCAGTTTGTCGGCGATCTCTTGTGTTTCTTTCCGGGTACGGCAGAAGATAATCCCGTATATACTCGGATAATAATCCACGATTCGTTTCAATGCAAGGTACTTGTCGCTTGCTTGTACCAAATAATAAATATGGCGGATATTCTCCGCTCCTTCGTTTTTTCGTCCGATGACAATTTCTTTCGGATGGTGCATGTATTGCTTCGTAATCCGCTCAATCTCCTTCGGCATGGTTGCCGAGAACAGCAACATATTTCGCGACGGAGGCACTTCTGCCAAAACAGCATTGATACTGTCGGTAAAACCCATATCGAGCATCTCATCGGCTTCGTCCAAGACTACATTCCTGACCTGTTCTAAGTTGACGGTTTTGCGATTCATCAGGTCGAGCAACCGTCCGGGAGTGGCTACCACGACATGCACCCCCTTCTTCAACGTTTTAATCTGGCTTTCAATGCTTGAGCCGCCATATACGGGTAATACCTTCAATCCATCGATATACTTGGAATAGTCGTTCAGATCGCCGGCAATTTGCAAGCAAAGTTCGCGTGTGGGGCATAGAATCAACGCTTGAGGCAAATGTTGTTCTAAATCAATCTTTTGCAAGACGGGTAAGCCATAAGCCGCCGTTTTTCCGGTTCCCGTCTTTGCCAGGGCAATTACATCGTTATTATCTCCCAGTAGCATAGGAATCACTTCCTCCTGTACCGGCATGGGCGATTCATAGCCCAGCTCCAGAATTGCTTTCAATATCGAAGAAGCAATTCCCAATTCTTCAAATGTTTTCAATTTCTTAAAATCCTATTATATTCGTCCGGGTCGTTAATGATTCGCAGGGCTTCTTTCAAGCTTTGATTATCATCGTTGATCACCTGGAAATATTCGTTCATATTAAATAAATCACGAGCGATAAGCGCCTTTAAATGAAGTGTTATCAGGGGTTTCGCTTTGATATATTGTTCTTCGTTATATTCTATTTTTTCTTCTGTTGCCAATGTCACAAGTTGTTGTAGCAATTCTTCAGATAAGTTGAAATTTGCTTTGAACTGTCCGATATTCGGATATTCTTTCGTTAACTTCGTCCGGTTGCTGTCAATATAATTCATTACTATACGGACGATCAGCCCTAAATTGGATATGCGGCGATGATAATCCGTATAGGAAGTATCGATTGGAATAAATACATCGGGCATAATTCCGCCGCCACCATAAACCGTCCGCTTGGAAACCAATGTACTATGTTTCAAAGAATCCGGAAAATGAATGCTGTCGGCGCTCATAAATTCGCCGCGGTTATAACGATCTATCAAGTCGCGGCTGTATTCCCGCCCTTCTCCGCTGGTATAGGGTTTTTGAATGAATCGCCCGCTTGGGGTGTAGTAGCGGGCAATGGTCAAACGTATCATCGAGCCATCGGGCAAAGGGATAGGCCGCTGTACAAGCCCTTTGCCAAATGTGCGGCGTCCCAGGATAACACCCCTGTCCCAATCCTGCACAGCCCCCGAAAGAATCTCGCTTGCTGATGCCGATGTTTCGTCAACCATAATCACTAACCTTCCTTTTTCGAAACTGCCCTTCTCGGTTGCATGTACATTCTCTCTTGGCGACCTGTTTCCTTGTGTATAGACGATCAATTGCCCTTTTTCCAAGAAGTCATCAGCCAACTCGTTGGCTATGTGGAGATAGCCGCCTCCGTTGCTTTGCAGGTCGAGAATCAGGTTCTCCATGCCCTGTTTTTTGAGTGTGTCAATCGCCTCTCTAAATTCGTTGACAGTGGATAAAGCAAAACGGTTGAACCGGAGAAAACCCGTGGTTTGATCAAGCATATATGCTGCATCCAAACTGTAAAGCGGAATTCGATCCCGCGTAATATTAAATTCAAGCAATTCGCTGATTCCGCCTCTTTTCACTTTGATGCGTACTTCCGTCCCTTTAGCGCCTCGCAGACGCTTTTGGATGTCGGTATTTCGCATACCCACTCCCGCGATCGTCGAATCTTCAACCATTATAATCCGGTCGCCTGCCAATAAACCTACTTTTTCAGAAGGCCCGCCTGAAATAACCTGTACCACATATAAGGTGTCGTTGAGCATATTAAACTGAATGCCAATCCCATCAAAATTGCTTTCGAGCGGCTCTGTCAGTTCTTTTGTTTCTGTTGGGTCGGAATAGTCGGAGTGGGGATCTAATTTTTCGAGCATCCCCCTGATCGCATCCTCAACAATTTTCTTTTCGTCGGTGGGTTCGACATAACCGTTTGAAATAAAATAAGCTGCCTGTAAAAGTTTTTGCAGGTTATCATTGATCGGCATCCTTTGTTGGGCAAACAAGCTGACACTGATCAGTAGCATCACGATCAATACGGATTGAAATTTATGATTCATCTGTCTTATTTATTGTATGATAAAGAATTGACTCTTTGGGGACAAAATGGGAAATGTCTTTATTGAATTTTAACAATTCACGCACAACGCTTGAACTGATATGCGTATGTTCTGGTTCCGTGAAAAGAATAAACGTCTCAATGCCAGAGATGGTTCTGTTTACATCTGCAATTGTTTTTTCGTATTCGAAATCGTTGACGGTACGGATGCCGCGTAAGATAAACCGGGCGCCTACCGATTCGGCAAAATCAACGGTCGGAGAGTCATACGTCATCACCTTCACCTGTGGATTATCCCGATAAAGATCGGTGATGGCTTCTTTTCGTTTTTCCAAAGGGAAAAATCCCGGCTTATTTTGATTTACCCCAATAGAGATGATCAGTTCGTCTACCAATTTCAACGCACGGTTTACCAACGATTGATGGCCGATTGTAAACGGATCGAATGTACCGGGGAATATGGCTCGTTTTATTTCCATGAACAACTAATCATTATCACGATGCGAGGTCTGCATTTTCAAAGTCTTCTTCTACAACAAGATTCCGGATAATGAAATTTTGTCTGTCCATTGTGTTTTTGCCCATGTAAAACTCCAGCATCTCTTTTATCAAATCTTCTTTCTTAATGGAGACAGGGTCTAATCGAATATCTCCACTAATAAAGTGTTTGAACTCATCGGGCGAAATCTCTCCCAACCCTTTGAAGCGCGTAATTTCCGGATTCTTACCTAACTCCTTGATCGCCTTCTGACGTTCTTCCTCGCTGTAGCAATAAATGGTTTTCTGCTTGTTACGCACGCGGAAGAGAGGCGTTTGCAGGATAAAAACATGGTTGCGCTTGATTAAGTCGGGAAAAAACTGAAGGAAGAAAGTGATAAGTAACAGGCGAATATGCATGCCGTCGACATCGGCGTCGGTTGCAATAATGACCTTATTGTATCTTAACCCTTCAAGGCCATCTTCGATATTCAGTGCAGCCTGCAAGAGGTTGAATTCTTCGTTTTCATAAACCACCTTTTTGGTTAATCCGAAACAATTCAGCGGTTTGCCGCGAAGGCTAAATACAGCCTGCAAATTCGGATCGCGGCTTTTGGTGATTGAACCACTCGCCGAATCGCCCTCAGTGATAAAGATACTCGCGTTTTCTCTGTCGTCGCCTTTAGCATCGTTGAGGTGTATGCGGCAATCACGCAGTTTTTTATTATGCAGATTGGCTTTTTTCGCACGCTCGCGGGCTAATTTGGTTATTCCGGCAATCGCTTTGCGTTCTTTCTCCGATTCCATGATCTTACGGAGTAAAACATCTGAGGTAGACGAGTTAATATGAAGGTAATTATCTAATTCTTTTTTGATGAAATCGCCGATAAATTTTGAAATGGAAGGTCCGTCGGGGGCAATGTCTTTCGACCCTAACTTTGTTTTTGTCTGGCTTTCAAATACCGGTTCGACTACCTTGATACTGATAGCGCCTACAATCCCCGAACGGATATCGGAGTATTCAAAGCCCTTGTTAAAATATTCTTTGATTACACGGGATACCGACTCCCGAAAAGCCGAAAGATGTGTACCTCCCTGCGTGGTATATTGACCGTTGACAAACGAATAATATTCTTCGCCATATTGATTTCCGTGAGTAATAACAACCTCAATATCATCTCCTTTCAGGTGAATAACGGGGTATAATGGTTCGGTTGTCATACGTTCATTCAATAAGTCGGCTAAACCGTTTTTCGAATGGAATGGTTTTCCGTTATAATTGATTGTCAGTCCGGTGTTTAAAAATACATAATTTTTCAACAAGTTTTCAACATATTCATCCTGATAAGCATAGTTTATGAAAATCTCATTATCAGGAATGAAAGACACCAAAGTGCCATTTTTCTCCGACGTTTCGACAATTTCGGTTTGACGTACAATGTCAGCCCGTTCATATTCGACCTCTTTCGATTCTTTTTCTCGGAAACTGGCGATCCTGAAATAACGGCTCAACGCATTGGCCGCCTTGATACCAACGCCATTCAACCCGACTGATTTTTTGAATGCTTTGCTATCGTATTTAGCGCCTGTATTCATCCGGCTCGAAACGTCAACTACCTTATTCAGAGGCACTCCGCGTCCATAATCACGAACGGTCACCTCTCCGTCCCGGATGGAAACCGAAATGCTTTTTCCGTACCCCATCATATATTCATCAATGGAATTGTCTAATACTTCCTTGAGTAACACATAGATGCCATCATCTGCCGATGTTCCGTCGCCCAATTTCCCGATATACATTCCGGGACGCAAGCGAATATGTTCTTTCCATTCCAGTGTAATGACATCGTCGTCGACATAAGCTGTCTGAACTTGAAAAGATGAATTAAATTCGTTCATAGATGTTTACAAATATTTGTCAGATAAGGGCGAAAGATATTTCGCTTCATACTTGCTGTTTATAATTGTTTGCTAAAAGCCCTTCTTGTTTTGTGATGCTCGATCTTGAAATAATCCCATTGAGCCTGAACGGCATTGTTTGTTTCGAGTTCGGGATTACTTTCTGCATAAACAACTCCTAATTTATTAAATACAGGAATCAAGTCCGTAAATAACAATGCGTTCACACCTTTATTCTGATATTCGGGAAGGACGCCGATCAAATAAAGATCAACTACTTTAGTCTTTGTATTCAGCGCCTTCAAGAGTGGAATAAAACCAAACGGGAAGAATCGTCCTTTTGCTTTCCGAAGCGCCTGCGAAAGATTGGGTAATGCGATGCCAAAACCAACGACAGCGTCATCAGATTCTCTTAATATCAGTGTGATCATATCTAATCTGAGTATCGGAATATACATTTTCACATAGTAGTCGATCTGTTTGGGGGTCAGCTTGGTAAACCCATAGAGATGAGCATAGGCTTTGTTTAATGTATCAAAGATATTTTGTGCATACGGCCAAATATCTTTTCTCTTTTTGAATTTGAGAATTGTCAGTCCGTATTTTTTCTTAACGATCTCTCCGATACGCATATGCTTTTCGGGTATTTCTTTGGGAATGAAAATTTTAAATTCCTTCCAATCAAGGTCTTTTTCGTATCCCATCCGTACAAGATGCTTTGGGTAGTAGTCGTAATTATATAGAGCCGCCATTGTACCCATCTGGTCGAAACCTTCTATCAACATCCCTTCATGGTCGAGGTCGGTGAAGCCCAATGGCCCGTGTATCACCTCCATCCCTTTTTCTTTCGCCCAGTGTTCGACGGCGTAAAACAGTTTATCAACCACTTCAACATCATCAATAAAATCGACAAATCCAAATCGGACGTTTTTCTTGTGATAAGTTTCATTATTCCTGTGATTGATAATACCGGCAATCCTACCCACAACCTTTTCGCCTTTATAGGCCAGAAAATAAATCGCTTCCGCTATTTCGAAAGCCGGATTTTTATCCTTCGACAAGGTCATCAGCTCTTCATCAATCAATCCCGGAACATGATAAGGACAATCCTTATACAACCCAATGTTGAACTTCACAAACTTCCTCAGTTCCTTCTTAGTCGTCGCCTCTTTAATCTCTACTTCCATACTTCCGATTCAAATAAGTCGACAAAAGTAGTGATTTTGTTGACAATAATAGGGAAAATATGTTTTTTTTATCCGGTTTTTTAAAAAAGCGATAGAAGTAACGCTTCAATGTTGCCTCTTAAAAGATTTGAACGGCCAGAGAAGTTATTTATCAAAAGGGCGACAGCATACTGTTTTCCGTCTTTTGTGATATACCCTCCAAAACACTGTACCCAGCTCATACTGCCGCTTTTCAGACGGGTTTTTCCCTGTAAGGAAGAGCCTCTGAGAAAGTTTCGAACCGTTCCGTCTAAGCCGGGTTGCGGCAAAGATCCGATAAAGCAGCCGGACATATTAGATTGTGTAGCCATATAAATATACATGTCGCACAGAAATTCGACGGTTACCTTATTTGTAATTGCCAGTCCGCTACCGTCAAATATCCTAAGCGAGGTTGTATTCAAACCCTTCTTTTTCCAATAATCTTTGATGATAATGGAACCTTTCTCGAAAGATGAAGCCACTTCCGGGTGATTCGATTGAAACTGTAAACCAAGTGTTTTTAGTAGGGCGTCGGCATACATATTATGACTTACAAAATTGGTAATTCGAACGATTTCTTTTAACGGAGGTGAATACGTTGTGAGCAGTTTATGGCGTGAGGTATTCTTCCATTCGCCCAATTGCGTTAAGATACGATGACACGAAGGCGCAATGTCCACGCCAATGCCGTTATTTATAAGATAATCAGAAAAGTATTTGGCCAAAGAAAGAGCAGGGTCGGGTATATCTCCTCTCATGCTTGCCCGGTTTTGGTTGGTTCGCATCACGCCATAGAGGTATCGTTCGTTCGAAAAAGGCGAACCGACAATATAGGTACTATCTGACGGAATGGGCGAAATTTTCAGGTAGTTATAAAAGGTCAGATTGGGCATGGCCGGTTCGGTTCCTAACAAGACGGGTTGAGTGCCGGATGCTCCCGTTCTCAAATAAAGCGTATATTGATTGTCGAAAAAATTGAGACCATAACTGCCTTGTCCATAGCCGCTCCCCAAATCTTCCCTCATCCATTTCATGGAAACGCCTTCGGTATCGAAGATACTTTCATCGGCAATAACCCGTCCGGCAATTCGTTGAATACCGGCTTCTTGGATAGCCAAAGTCCATAAAACCAAAATACTGTCCTTTACTGTTTCCAATTCGGATGAATTAAGGGTCGGATCGCCACTGCCGTAAATATAAAGATTTCCGTTGAGGATGCCTTCCCGAATCTCTCCGTCGTATAAAATCGATGTTTCAAAACAAAAATCTTCGCCTAACAGTTCGAGTGCAGTGGCTGTGGTAACGGTTTTCATTACAGATGCCGGCGTCATTTCCCGTTCTGTATCATAACAATAAAGAACATCCCCACTACCAACTTCCTTGACCATAAAAGATACGGAGGCACCCTGCAAAGCAGGTTTTTGTAGAAAAAGACGGAGAGGTTGCGGCACTTGCGCAATGGTATGAACATAACATACAAAAAAGCACAGAACTATGGCTGCGCGACCGAAAAAGCCGGTTGGTAATTTGTTATTCATTATTTTTCTTTCAATGAAAAAGTCTTTTATTGCGTCGAACTAAGTTTGTCGTTATAAAATTCCACCAACTCCTTTGCTACCTAAAGTGAATTGCTGTGCCTGAAGAATATAATACCATATCTTTTCACTTATGCTGTCTATAAACAAACGCAAAGATAGGAATAATTCAGGATATTCAACGTCTCCTGTTTCTCCGTTTCGCCTCCCTCGTAATTATTAATTCTTAATTGTTAAAAAGTTTCCTCGTTTTTTATAAACATGGCATTCTATCCGATTACGACGGTGATATTTCACCCACCTCCCAACGAACGATACAAAAGAATGTGCGTTATAGCATGTGAGGTGGATATATGTGCATATTCCAGTTCTGCTTCGAGGCTTTTTTCCATAACCGAAAGCACTTCCAAATATCCGGCAAAGTCGAGTTTGAACAGTTCCGTAGCGCTTTCCTGCGAACGGTGATAGATGGCTACTTCCTTATATTTAAGTTGTTGCATGCTTTCTGTTGTTTTAATTTCCGAAAGCACGTCCAATACTTCGGCGTATGCGGAGATAACCTGTTGATGGTAGTTTTTGAGGGCTATCCGTTGTTCGCTTTTTGCATTTTCCCAGAGGGTGCGGATTTCACGTTGCCGGAATATTGGCGCCGTTAATCCGGCTGCAATATCATAAACAAATGAAGCCGGCGTTTTGAACCATTTCGATAACTCGAAACTATTAAATTCACCGCCTCCGCCAATGACTATTGACGGGAAAAAGGCGGCGTGCGCAACAGCAACATCCAATTTTGAAGCCTGCAATTGCAGTTCCGCTTCGCGGATATCCGGCCGATACCGGATGATTTGTGCCGGAAGACCTGTTTGTACCGGATAATTCAGTACATTGGCTTGTTCAAAATCCATCCGTACAAATTCAATCGGCAGACCGCCTAACAATACGGCAAGTGCACGTTCCTTAACCGATATCTCATGTTTTTCCCATAAGATAATGCTTTGGAGTGATAAGATCTTTGTTTCGAACTGTTCGGCGGCAAGCGAGGTCTCAAAACCTTCCGCCACCAATTCACGGGATAATGACAAGGAGGCGTTCAGCGATTCAATATACCGGCTGTAAATGGTTTGACGTTTGTCAAGACCGATTAACTCATAGTAGATGGTTGCAACTTCGCATACCAATAACGAACGGGTATAATTCAACGCTTCTTCACTTGCCATATACCTTGCCAACGCTGCTCTTTTCTGATGTTTCAGTTTCCCCGCCACATTCAGTTCCCATCCGAACCGCAAACCCAGATTGAAATCGCGGTAGGGGTCGGGGATGGGTGTTGATGATTCGCGGTTTCCGATGCCATCCATGTGATACTCGCCAAAACGCTGTATTCCGGCCGAAACGCCTGCATCCAATTGAGGCAGGTAAGCCATTTTGCTTTGCAGTAAGACCAAACGCGCCTGATTGACACGCTCCAGCGCTACGGTATAGGAATAGTTGTTGTTTAAAGCAGTACGGATATATTCCTGAAGATGGGTATCGGAGAAAAAGTCCATCCACCGGATAGCGGCTATTGTTGTTGAGTCAGATGCAACAATATAATTATCAGGAAGATAGATTTGTTCGGTTTGGGTAATTTTTTGCGAAGCACATCCTGTCTGAACGATGATTTGTATGATTAATAAGATTTTTACGATTATTTTGGTTTTCATGACTTTGATGTTTTAAATTTCGAACCGATCATTTCAAAGATAATATACAACCCCGGCACCAGAAAAATCCCTGCCAATGTACCAATTAACATACCTCCTGCTGCTGCCGTACCGATGGTACGGTTGCCGAGAGCGCCTGCACCGGTGGCTATCATCAGGGGAATCAACCCGAAGATAAAGGCAAACGAGGTCATCAGAATCGGGCGAAGACGAACCATGGCGCCTTTGATGGCGGCTTCCATGATCGACATGCCTTTCTCACGCCTGAATTGGTTTGCCATTTCGATAATAAGGATGGCATTTTTGCCGAGCAATCCGATGAGCATAATCAATGCGACTTGCGCATAAATATTATTTTCCAGCCCTAACAGTTTCAGAAATATAAATGTACCGAAAACACCTGCCGGAAGCGACAAAACCACAGGAATGGGCAATAGCCAGCTCTCGTATTGGGCGCTCAACAATAGGTAAACAAACAACAGGCAAATCACAAAAATCCATATCGCCTGATTGCCCTGCGCCTGTTCTTCACGTGATATTCCCGACCATTCGATGCCATAGCCTTTTGGAAGCGTGCGTTTGGCTACCTCTTCAATGGCGGCAATCGCCTGTCCGGAACTGACGCCCGGCGCCGCTTCGCCGTTCAGCATCGCCGAAGTGTACATGTTATATCGGGTTATTTGTTCGGGACCGTAACTCTTTTCTGCCGTCATGAAATTCGAGAATGGCACCATTTCGTCGTCTTTATTCTTGGCGTAAAAGCGGAAAATATCCTCCGGGTTAGCCCGAAACTCCGGCGCAGCCTGAAGCATCACCCTGTATTTATGCCCGAAGAGGATAAAGCTGGTGGCATAATAACTGCCGATGTACGATTGCATCGCTTCCATTGCTTCGTCAACATTAACGCCCAATTGCGCCGCTTTTTGCAGGTCGGCATGAAGCAAATAACGCGGGAAGTTAAGGTTAAAACCCGTACTGACGTTTTGCAGTTGCGGATGATTGTTCAACGCATTGAGGAATGTTTCGGACACCTCGCCCAAATCTTCTATCGACCCTCCGGCTAAATCCAATAAGCGGACTTCAAAGCCACTGGCATTACCAAATCCGGGAACTGCCGGCGGGAAGAAAAATTCAATTTGGGCGTCCTTGATATGTCCCACCCTGCCTTTGAAGTCGTCCATCATTTCCAAAGCCGATTTTTTCCGATCTTTCCAGTCGGTGAGGTTCACCATCCCCATCCCATAACTCGCTCCGTCCGATTCGGTCAAAAGACTGTAACCGCCGA